>QZJZ01000040.1 GCA_003599815.1 Candidatus Auribacter fodinae | reverse complement strand
CTTCGTTCAGGAGACCGCCGGGATTGTTGCGCAGGTCAAGGATTAGCCCGCGAATATTTTTGGATTCCAGTTCTTTTAACGCTTCTTCCAGTTCCTTGGCGGTGTTTTCCTGAAACTGTGTTACTCTGACGTAACCGATATCCTCGGCAACCAGTTTTGTGTCCTTCACGCTTTGAATTTTAATGATGTCACGGACAATCTCGAATTCAAGGAATTCGTTGGTATCAGGGCGCAGAACATGAATACGAACGGGCGTGCCCGGTTTGCCGCGCAGTTTCTTGACCGCTTCGGTCAACGACATGTTTTTCGTGCTTTTCCCTTCGATTTTTATAATGCGGTCGTTCGGTGCAACCCCGGCGCGGAACGCGGGAGTGTCTTCTATGGGTGACACCACGGTCAGGATGTGGTCTTTGACTGTGATTTCTATACCGAGTCCGCCGAATTGCCCTTCAGTGTCAACCTTCATCTCACCATATGATTCCGGATCCATGAACTGGCTGTGAGAGTCGAGCGAGCCGAGCATGCCTTTGAGCGCGCCGTAAATCAGGTCTTTCGCCGGCACTTCTTCTACGTAATCATGCTGAACTTTACTGATAACCGTATTGAACAACTCAAGCTGTTTGTAGATATTGTTGTCATCGGATTCAGGGTTCTGAGCGATAAGAGGCGTTATGCCGCGATAATACACAAAAAAACCGAGAACCATACAAAATACGAGGTAAAAAGCTTTCTTTTTAGTCAGCATGTTTATGAATCCTTTCTTGTTTCTTCGTTTTATATAATACGCATTGAAATTGTATATATTATGGGCTGTACTATTAATGTGACAATAATAGTAATATCATTGGAGGCTAATGTACAGAATTTTCAACGGTATTTATCCTGACGTTTTACTAAATAAGTAAGTGCATGTTTGGCTGAATCCGGTTTAGAAAATTATTGGGCTCCGTGCATGGTAAGCACCACATATATTGTTCGCACAAGCAGTTTAAAATCAAGGAACAGAGACCAGTTATCAATATACTCGAGATCCATGCGCATCCAGTTGTCGAAATCAACCATCTGATTTCTGCCGGAAACCTGCCATATGCAGGTAATGCCGGGTTTCATGCTCAGTTTTCTGCGTTGCCACGGTTTGTATTGTTCGACTTCTTTGGGCAACGGCGGGCGCGGGCCTACGATACTCATTTCTCCTTTAAGCACGTTAAAAAACTGGGGCAGTTCGTCAAGGCTTGTCTTGCGGATAAATTTGCCGATCGACGTAATGCGCGGATCGTTTTTCATCTTGAAAACAGGCCCCTGCATCTCGTTATATTGACGCAGTTCCGCCAGTTTTTCTTCAGCGTTAACATACATTGACCTGAATTTATAAAAGTTGAAGTGCCTTCCGTATAAGCCTACTCTGGTCTGGCTGAACAGGATGGGGCCGGGCGACGTCAATTTTATCAGAACGGCTATGAGAAGCATAAGCGGCGAAAACAGGACAATAAAGAAGAACGCGAGGATGCGGTCTATCATATACTTGAAAAAGAGGTCGAGCACTTTTGTGGATGTTGTGGTGAACGTCAGGATCGGTATTGACGAGAAGCTCTCGAGCGACGGTTTGGCGATGGTGACATGATAATGATTGAGCGGTATCCGGGTTTTCACCCCGAGCTCTTCGCACTGCTCTATGATGGACTGCATCGCATCAACGTCTACCGGAGATGCTACCACAACTTCATCAATGGGATGCGCGACCAGAATATCATGGAGCTGATTCATCACGCCAAGGTTTGGCATATCCGCGAACGTTTCTTTATCTTTATGGCTTTCAGGAGCGACTGCGCCAAACACCCGCAACCCCCAGAAAGAATAACTGGTGAATATGGATGCCATTTTTTTGCAGTCTTCCTCAGTTCCTATGAGAAGAAGGTTGCGGTATGCCAGATCGCTTTTTTTGCGAAGCAAAAGACAAACGCGCATTAACCACTCTTTTACAATCAGGAGCACTACGCTGACCCCGGATATGAGGAATATGAAAATACGGCTTATGCCCTCAATCTTGAAAACGAACAAAAATACAACCAGAAGTATGGTCGCCTGAGCGACACTTTTCAACATGATCCACACGACTTTGCGCAGGCTGTGGAATTTATACGACGAGTACGCCCCGTTAATGTCCATAAGTATGGGCCACATGGGGATAATTATCAGGAAAAGCCATGAGTAATATTTGAAACTGTGCACTGTCGGAATTGTTACGAACGGCAGATCGTACAGGATATACAGCTCAAACAGGAGTGTGCGCAGGAAATACGCTATCACCAGAGATAAACACGCCGCGAGCGCATCAAGGAAAACATTAACCAGATAGTAGGAAACGTATTTCTCTTTTAACATTATATATAATTTCTTTACGTTGATTCAGTTATCATCATTTATATTTATATATCGGCCGGTCAGAAGGAACATTTACATATTGTAACGCGATATTCGTAGTCAGGGTATACAACAACTGAACACTATAATTTATTACCGATAATTGTAACAGGATATCACATCAATAGTACATAAATTAATTGAGGCGGATACCTGCCGCGTCCGGATACCCGCGTATAAATTCCTCTGCCGGCATTCTTTTTTTTCCTTCAAGCTGTACCTGAGAGACAATAATGCAGTTTTTTCCGCAGGCGATTATTAATCCGTGAGGCGTGACGTCAACAATCGTTCCCGGCGCCGCTGTTGTTTCTTTTTGGATTACCTTCGGGCAAAAAAGTTTCAGAATTCGGTGCTGATTGCGGATTTGTATTGATGTACGCGCGCCGGGTGCAGGATCGAACGCCCTGATACGGTTGCGGATTGCTTCAGCAGGCTGAGCCCAGTCAATCTCCGCCATTTCAGGCAAAATTTTCTGTGTGTATGTTGCTTTGCTGTGATCCTGAGGGTACAGGCGGGGCATGCCGTTGGAAAATGCCTGTACGGTATCAAGAAGGAGCTTTGCCCCGGCGTCAGCGAGCTTGTCATGCAGTGTGCCCAGTGTCTCGTCATCGGCGATGACGATCTTTTCCCGCAGGATCATATCGCCGCTGTCCATGCCTTCATTGATGAGAAACGTGGTTATCCCTGTTTCCGTATCGCCGTTGAGGAGCGCCTGATGAATGGGCGATGCTCCCCGGTAGTACGGCAAATAAGAGGCGTGAAGGTTTACGCATCCATAGCGCGGAATAGCAAGAAACTGAGGGCGCAGGATTTTACCGTATGCGACAACAAGTATCAGGTCAGGTTTCAGGGATCGCAGATCATTAAGAAATACCGGGTCGGTCGCTTTTTCCGGCTGTAACACGGGAAGCTGATGACGGAGCGCGGTTTCCTTTACCGCGTTGAACATGAGTTTTCTGCCTCTGCCCTGCTGTCTGTCCGGCATGGTGACAACCGCAGATATGGCGCATTTATGTTCAATAAGATAATCAAGGCTCAGCGCCGCGAATTCAGGACTGCCGCAAAAAACAATATTGAGCATTATCGGGCATACCCCTTAGGGTGTTCGCATTTCCATTGCCATGCTGTTTCGATGATCTCCGCCAGATCAGTGTAGCGCGGCGTCCAGCTGAGGTCTTTTTTGATCTTGTCCGAACTGGCAACCAGTTTTGCAGGGTCTCCGGCTCTTCTCGGCGCGACTGCCGTTTTGATCGGTTTGCCAGTGACAGCGCGTGCCGCCTGAATGACTTCGTTCACGGAAAAGCCGTGCCCGTTGCCAAGGTTGTAAATGTTGCTCCCTTTCGCGTTCAATGCCAGTATGTGCGCTGATGCAAGATCATAAATATGAACGTAATCTCTGATACAGGTGCCGTCAGGCGTATCGTAATCGTCGCCGAAAACGGATATTGCGCCCCGTTCTCCGCTGGCGGCCATTAGGATCAGCGGTATAAGATGTGTCTCCGGCGTATGGTCTTCGCCAAACCGGACGGTAGCTCCGCAGGCGTTGAAATAACGGAGCGAAATATATTCCATACCGTGGCATTCGTAAAACCATTTTAAAAACTTTTCCAATATCAGCTTGGATTCGCCGTACGGGTTGGTCGGGGCAGTAACGTGTTCTTCAGTAATGGGAACCGTAAGCGGTTCGCCGTATGTTGCCGCAGTTGATGACAATATAAATTTTCGGATTTTGTTTTTGCAGGCTGTCTTTATGAGGGATAGCCCGTCAGCGACATTGACGGTAAAATATTTTGCAGGGTTTTCCATGGATTCCCCGACCTGACTGCTTGCCGCGAAATGCAGAATTGCTTCAATGCCGTGTTTCTGGATAATATCCGAAACGGTTTTTTCGCAGGCGAGAGTGCCTTCCACAAAAACAGCGTCTTTATGAACGGCATCGCGATGCCCGCGGTCGAGGTTGTCCAGCACTACTACACGATGGCTGTTGTCGATCAACTGCTCAACAGCGGCACTGCCAATATACCCGGCGCCGCCGGTCACCAGTACGTTCATTACGGAGTATCTCCATGCGATTCTTTCAGTTTGTTCAGTTTCTTTTTCAACAGCATCCGTGATACAGGAGACATCCTGTCTATGAACAGCGTACCGTTTATATGGTCGATTTCATGCTGTAACACCCGCGCGAGAAGCCCGTCAAATTCTTCCGTATGTTCATTACCATGAATATCATAATAGGACAGTTTTATAGCCACTGGCCGGCGTATGTCAGCCCGGATGTCAGGAAAACTGAGGCATCCTTCCTCATACGACGATTCTTCCTCGCTGTACGCAAGAATATCCGGATTGATAATGACCATTGGTGATGAACCCTCTTCGTGGGTATCAATGACCACTATCTGTTCAGTAATACCGACCTGCTGTGCGGCGAGCCCGATACCTTCATACGCGTACATTGCACGAAACATTTCCTCGGCAATATCTTTGATTTCAGGTATCTTCTCTACGGGTACCTTCATACCCTTGACGCGCAATACAGGATCGCCATAAATGCGAATTGTATACATAGCCGCCCCTCTAAAAAAATTTTATATTAATATAAACATATATATATTAAAAGGAAAATATATTCCATCAGTGTTGGATACAAAAACAGATCTCTGATTCAAAACAGACAGCTGTTTTTAAGCAAAAAATGTGCCCTAATAAACGTTTCGTGTGTGAAGCGGATAAAATACGGATTCGGCATGAAACGGATCTGAATTATTGATAGAAATTGTAGAATGTTTCTATTTCTTCATCGGTGGCATCTTTAAAACCCTGTTTCAGCCGCCGTTTCAGTTCGTCAAGGTTGCGTTTCGCCTCATTCATTTTTCGTGATTCAAGAGCGACACGGGCGAGTTTCAGTTTTTTTTCTCCCTTGTATTCCACTACGGTATATTTGTATAAGTCAACAGTGACCGATTCAATAAAAGAGAGGCTTTTTAAGAAACGGGGCGAATACGCAGGCGCGAGTATCATTAGTTTTGGCGGTACGATATCGGATATGTGATAATCCTCGAACATTTTCGGCAGGGAGGCGCGAATATCGGCGACAAACTTGAATTTCGTCAGTAGAGATGATAAATCCGGCTTTTTTGTGCGGGTATAAAAGTCGATAAGAAGCACCTGATTGTCGGCATTGACCGCGAGAATATCCACGTATCCGTATTCCCTGCCGCCAAACCGGCGGTCAAGTACCTGGATTGTTTTGCAACTCTGCAAAAACGACATAAACAATCTGAACAATTCTTTATCCGACTGCATTGAGACCATTAAATTTCTAGCGTTGAAGTTGTTATTACCCTCAACTAGTAATTTATCATCATTTAGCGGTTCTGACAAGAAAAAAGTGTCGTCTATATTCATGGGACTCCATAATAAAGTGGCATATCTGCAAAGAGTTATATGCCTAACTTATTGTTTTTCATTAATAAGCTGGTTCGCAGATGATCCAGCGTGCCTGTCAAAATTATTCCGAACGGGTTGGCAGAGGCATTCGCAGTAGACTGCGAGTCAGCTGTTGAGCGATGTCGCCATACTCTTTCTGCTGATCCGCAGTGAACCCTGAACGTTCAGGCGCACACACATTTCCGAGGAAATGTATGGACGGATACCCATATTTCACCAGTGTCTTGGAAATGGAACCGGATATTTTTAAGGCTTCCGACTGTTCACTAGCGTTGGTAACTATTAATCCGCTCCAGAGATGAGGGTTGGTTTGAAACAATTTTTTTGCACGGTAATAGGTGTTAAAAGCTTCTTCCGGGCTGGGCTTGCAGAAGAATATTACCGACGGCGCTGTTTTTCCCTGAATAAGATTTTCAATCTGGCTGTATGAGCAGTCCGCAATAAAAATGATATCAGATTTTTCCAGATGCGGTTTAAGCTGAGCACCCCATGTATTGTCTGTTCTGCCGATAATCGTAAGAGGTTTCGCCATGGTTACGGCATTAAACTCCGCGATATCTATGGCATTATTATTCATATTTTTATGCGTTACGTCAATAGAAGAAGATATTTGATTTTGTATACTGTAGTAAAATGTGTGCGGCCCGATGATACTGCACCTGATGTTGTGGTGCGCGAGACGTAAACCGATCCGGTACGCGGTTTCCAGAATCCTCTGCTGTTCGCCGTTATGCACAAGGTAAATGACTGCCGGTTCCTTTTGCGGCTCGTTTTGTACAAACTCATCGGGGAGAGCGTATAATGATGGGTTCTGCTGTTTTTCCGGCTGGATACCGTTTTTTGGGTGGCTGACTGCATTTTTTTTCGATGGATCTACCGGCTGAGCAGATGCTTGCGGTTGTGCAACTGCGCTGGCTGCTTCCGGTTTGGATTCAGATAAGAAAAAATGCGATATTTCCCGCAGATTTCTTACGATGGCGTCTCGTTGTTCCATAAGTCCTTTTCCTTACCTTACCACCAATACCGAGTTAGACCCGCCAAAGGGTGACTGCACTTTTATCGGGTTGTTCGGATCAGTTGTCCATTTATCGTCTATTATAAGTTTGTACTGGTATAAACCGGGATTCAGGTGAATAACTTTGCTCCATACGCCGTTTTCGTCTCTGCCGAAATCACATGCGGGTTCAGGTGTCCAGTTGTTGAAATCGCCGGCAATGCGGACTGATTTTGCCGTGGTGGCTTTGACGGAGAACAGTACGCCGCCGTCAACGTAGCGCGGCGAAAACACTTCCTGCTCGCGGTTTTTATCGTTCAGGCTTTTTATTGCCTGCATGAGTTGTTGAACTTCAATATTTTTCTCTTCAGATATAATTTCCTGCGCGAGGTTGAGATAGTCATGAGCTCCTACGGAGTTGGGGTCATATTCCAGTACAGGCAAGCCGCATCCGACCGCTTCTTTCAGTTTGGTGTTTAATCCGATTTCAGAATGAAACGTATTCTCTTTGAATATCTTGCGTATTTCACGCAGTACATCCAGTGACACTTTGGTGCGCTTGTCCACCAGTGTGGACAGGGCTTTAATGCGGACATTATGTTTGAGCCGTTCGCTGATAAGTATGATGGTTTCCAGCAGTTTACCCAGCCCGTGCAGGCCGAAGTAACTGGAATCAATCGGTATAATGACTTCGCGGCATGCGCGCAGTGCGTTGAACGTCAGCAATCCGACGCTGGGCGGACAGTCAATGAGCACGTAATCGTATTCGCGTTTCATGTCAAATATGGCGTTTGACAACCGTTCTTCCCGTTTATCCACGCCGGACAGGCGTTGTTCAAGAGCGCTTAGGTTGATATTTGACGGCGCGAGCGAGATACGTTCTGAGATGGGAATTATGGTGTCTTCAAGAGGTATGGTGGGGTGCGGGCCGTCGTAATTGAGGTTATCGTAAATGGTCTTTTTTATATCCTCGGTTTTCACGCCCAGTCCGATGGCGGAGTGTCCCTGCGGATCCATGTCAATAATGAGCACGGACCGGTTATAATGAGCGAGAGATGCTCCCAGATTAATTACTGAGGTTGTTTTGCCACAACCGCCTTTCTGATTTGCGACAGCGATGATTCTCATCTGCTTTCCCTCTATATCCTCGTTCGGTTAAGCACGCGTTTAGTGTACAGATGAGTGTCAGGACTGCAAACACACAAAAAAAGCGCTTAACTTTCCTCGATATTGCCCAGATCCTTAAAAAACTCTGACGGGTCCAGCCGTTCAAGCTGGTCTTTGAAATCGTCTACTTCTTCCTGGCTGATCGGTTTTGATACAACCGGGCATTTTTCAAGAACCTTCTGTGATATATATATTTCCGATCCGGTGCGTAAAGCCAGCGCAATCGCATCGCTCGGACGTGAATCCAGAACTATTTTTTTTGAGTTGTGTTCAATGGTCAGTTCGGCAAAATAGGTGTTGTCGCGTAAATCCGTTACTTCTACACGAGTCAGTTTTGCGTTGAATGTTTCCAGAATGTTGGCTGTCAGGTCATGGGTGATAGGACGGGGCAGAGTTACGTTTTGCAGTTTGATGAGGATCGATTCGCCTTCAGCTCTGCCGATCCATATCGGGAGCAGACGGGTTCCGTCCACTTCTTCAAGCAGTACAACGAATTGACCGGTAACCGGTACCATCATTACTGTGTAAACGCGCGCTTTATTATGTTCCTGCATAAGTACCTGCTTTGCGGTTGCGCAGTTATTGCCGGGCGTTTCCTTACTATTTAGACATCTGTCTTTCTATGTAGTGTAAAATTTTACTGCGTTCTTCAGTGTCAATATCAACAAAACAGATACCGGCTTGGGTTGTGCCTTCTTCTTTCGCCCAGATCATTTTTCCGTAAACAGTGACTGTCTTGTCTTCAATTTGCACATCGAATTCAAGCATCAGTTTCTTGTTTTTTTCCAGAAGGTCGCTCAGTAGGTCTGATGCGACATCCTGCAGGCGCACCTGAATTCCGCCGCCTGATATGTTGATTATTTGCGCCTTGCCATAAAAGAGTTCTTCTTTTTTGAGCGTTTTCTGTAGATAGATCCGATAGTCCGTTACCACCTCATACGGGATACGCTCAAATTCCCTCCTCTCGGTCGACATACTGATTTCCTCCTTAAAAAACGTAAACTCTTTTTGGACTGGCTCTGCAGATGATAGTTATGTTAGTATACTTTTTCCCTTTTGTTAAACAAAAAGTTAATAACAATCATCATTACTCTGCCAGAGAACTTTTATTATGTCAAGCGCAGACACATTGAAAAATCAATTAATACTTATTTTTCAGAAAATGTTCGGGCATTTCGGGCCTCTCAACTGGTGGCCGGGGGATTCGCCGCTTGAAGTTATGCTGGGAGCAATTCTCACTCAGAATACCGCATGGTCAAATGTGGAGAAGGCTCTGGCTTCCCTCTCTCAAAAGACAGGGCTTGACCCTGAAAAGATTCGTCAATTGTCCGATGTGGAACTGGCGGCATGTATTCGTTCATCCGGTTATTTTAACCAGAAAGCAAAAAAACTCCGTGTGTTTCTCACGTATTTTCACGACCGGTACGGCGATTCAATTGAGGCGATGAAAGAACAGCCGCTTGAACGCCTGCGCGATGAATTGCTGAGCCTTCACGGCATAGGTCCGGAAACAGCGGACAGCATTTTATTGTACGCGCTCGATAAACTGATTTTTGTCGTTGACGCGTATACGCGCCGTATCCTCGCGCGGCATGGACTGATGCATCATACCGCTGATTACCATGCCATGCAGGACTTGTTCCAGCAAAACATACCGCCCGATATATCGCTGTATAACGAATATCACGCCCTGATAGTCAACACAGGCAAAGATTTCTGCCGTACCAAACCCCTGTGTGATTCGTGCCCTCTTCGCACGCTTTTGCCGCCCGGCGGGCCGTGCATGCCCTGATTTTTTAACGGAACAAACATGCGTTTTTCATGTCTAAATAGTACAGGTACCTCACTTATGCGTAATAATCTGTAATTAAATGTCGAAAAAGAACATATATATTATGAGAGGGCTTGAACAGGTGATGTGATGAAGATGAACAGGATCCGTACTAAGACGAATCTCTTAAAGGGGTTCTTTGTTTTTATTATTGTAATGGCGGCGTTGCCCGTATTGGCGCAGATAACCGGTGTTCAGGTAAATGAAATGGCTATCGGGCGTGACAATGACGGTACTCCTTTTATAACCCTGACATGGAATCATGATCCCGGCATTTCGCGCTATGCTGTGCTGGTACGGGATATTCCCGGTTTTTCGTCGCCGCACAGCGCCTTATCTGATAACGTCGTGCCTGACAACGACAGCGCCAGTGAGGTATCGTTCAGGGATTCGGATTGTTTTGTTTCCTGCCAGCAAAAATTTTATAAAGTTGTAGTCTACGATTCTGATAACGATACCCTGCCTGATTTCTGGGAAGAAGATACCATGGGCTCCATCGCCTATGACCAGTTCGGTGATTATGATAACGATGGGTTGACAAACCTTGAGGAATTCCAGTACGGCGTGCATCCTGTCATCGCGTTTGACCATCTGTCCGACGATGACAAAGACGGGGTGTCAAAGCTGGTTGAACTGCGGCGCGGAACCGACCCGTCCGTGTATGGACATGCCTCGGTAAAACGGTCTCATGTCATCGCAAATTACCGCTCGGTTCTCTATGTGGATGTGCTTAACAACCAGTTCGAGCGGGATATGTTTCTTGCTTTCTGCGAGGCGCCTTATGGCGACCCCTCTCTGGCAATCAGTACCGTGGTGTTCAACGCGGGGTATAACGGGGTTACTTCCATATCCGTGAATGATGCCCTGATGGCCGCATTTTTTGCAGAACTGCATAAGCGGGGCATATATATCGCTTTGCAGTTGTGGTCTCCCGATGCACTGCACGATGAAGGTTCGGGCCCGACAAAAGCCAAACAGATTCTTCAGCTAGCATTGAGCTTTAACAGTACCCATCCGCGTTCCCAGCAGTTTGATGAAATAGCGACTGATATCGAACCGCAGGCGTACAACTCTATATATTACGACCCATCGGAAGACCCGTTCTGGAACACGCCTGACGGGCGTGCCGAGATATGGAGCCGCTACCTCGGTATGCTCGAATACGCGAAAACAGCCATTTTAGGGTATAATATAACCCATACGCCGGATATAGTGTTCAGCGAGTACCTCTATCCTGACTTGGACGAAGACGAGTTTGGCGTTACTGACATTAACGATGTTTTGGACTATGTCGACCAGATCAACCTTATGGCGTACCGGCAGGGCGAAGACGTTATATCTGAGCTGGTTGACCATGAGGTGCAGGCGTGTATCGCCAGAAATAAAAAAGTTATTATGACGCTTCCCACGTTTCCCATCGGGCTTGACGGCGTTCATCGCTGGAGAGTTTATACTGATGAGGGAAACGATGAAATTGAGATTGCTCTTGATCATCTGAAAACCGCCTACGATCACTCACAATTTTTTGGGATAGATTATTTTAGCTACCCGTATAACAAAATCATGGGAACCGGCGGGTTTTTCCGAATGGTGAACATCATGTATAATCCGGGGAAAGAGTATCATACAGACATATTCGCCCGTATTAATGACATTATCGCGTTTTGTTACCGTCCCTTTTTCGATACCATCGATCATGCCGTGTCACGGGTCAACATTGTGCCCGGGTGGTTCGGGAAACAAAAACTGACAGATAAAGACAGCTACCTGCCTGAGATTATAGGGCAATTTCATGATGAGCACCAGCGAATGAAATGCTACATAACCCTTGGGTCGCCCGACTGGTTCAATGAGAGCGACTGGGCGAACGCCAAAACACAGATTGCCTCGTTTATCTCATATAACCAATTGCATGTCAAATCTGCCCGTTTTGACGGAATAATGCTTAATATACAGCCGTATTCAGCTCACTATGCCAGCCCGCTGAACTGGGATACGGACGCTGAAGCAATATGGGCGCTGTACCTTGACCGCCTCAGGTACGTGCGCCGTCAGATTGATGAGTATAACGCCCTTTTCGACCCTGATATCACACTGGGCGAAAGCATCGCCTTTCAATATGATTCCGATTCCAGCCCCGTATCCAATATAGAGGATGTGATTGACATTGTGGATATGATCGAAATCAAAACGTACTCGGATAACGCCGCGTATATTATTGACCGCGTGCAGAACGAAATCGAATACGCCACACTTAAAGGCAAACAGGTGGTAATCAACCTGAATATGATCGACGCCGATCCAGATCTTACCGACGACCCCGTAACGTTTGAGGATAACAGCAGGACACAGCTTGAATCGGTCATAGATGAAGTATTCGAGTATTACAAATACTACGACCAGTTTTCCGGTTTCAGCATGACCTATTACGAATCATACCGCTTATTGCCGAAAGACTAATTTTGGATTTGGATAAAGTCTCTAAGTTTCTCTTGTGAAATGACATCACGCAGAGCGTCAGCGATGTGGTAATCTCGTCGTACAGCATAATGCGGAGGATGAGATTGACAGAGTCTCTACGGGGTTTTTTGTGAGTTTTTTAGCGCCGGCAATCTGAGGTTTATTGTTCGGAAAGCCTAAGATTTAGGAGAATAAAAAAAGCCAACACCCGGAATCGAACCGGGGACCCCATCATTACGAGTGATGTGCTCTACCGTCTGAGCTATGTTGGCTTGTCAGCACAGCGAGTTCGCTGTACCTTATTTATCACCGCATTATAGTAATACGCCTGAAACTATGTCAATATAAAATATATATCGTCAGGACGGCTGAAAAATGAAGCGACAGCGATTACAACAGGCTGTAGACAAAAAAATGGTGCCGAGAAACAGAATTGAACTGTTGACACACGGATTTTCAGTCCGTTGCTCTACCGACTGAGCTATCTCGGCACCAGATACAAGCGGTGTGAATTCCGGGAATAAACTCCATCCCAGAAAAATATGGATAAATTATAAATAAATAATAATCTAAGTCAAGCATTTCTTTGTCAAAAAAGCAAATAAGTTTTAACCATGTGAAAATAAAACAACATCCGGCACGGCAATTCTGGTATAATTGATGCTTCTTGGTATACCCCGGTCAAATAAATTGACATGGCAACTCGTAACATGATAAATACAGACAGTAACTGTTTACTGTCTCTACAAAAGGTTCTATGCATGAAAGAAACGAATAAATCAGGTCAAAAGAAAAAACAGGAACAGCCGCCTGTTAAACCGCGTCAGAAAAATTTTCCGGCATGGTTGTTTCTTCTTATTATCGGCACCATTTTTTTATTTCAGTTTTTGTCTGAGGGTACGAAAAAGAACGATCTGCCGTACAGTAAATTCAAGGAGCTGGTTGAACAACGGCGTATTGTGGAAGTAACCATTTATCCGGAAAAAATAGTTGGTAAACTCGATGATAATACCATGTTCGCTACGGTTCCTGTTCCTGATCCGAATCTGGTTGAGGCGCTTGACCGGAATCAGGTCAAGTACAGCGGTGTCAAGGAGAGCAAATTCGGGCAGTTTCTTTTTACATGGATCGTGCCGATCGGCATCATGATTCTATTGTGGGTATTCATTACCCGCCAGATGGACAAAACCGGTTCCAGTGTTCTGTCGTTCGGGAAAAACAGGGCTAAGATATACGCGGAAAAAGATACGCAGACCAGTTTTCAAGATGTTGCCGGCTGTAAAGAAGCGAAAGAGGAACTGGAAGAAATTATCGAGTATCTTGTTGACCCGAAAAAGTTTCAGAGCCTCGGCGGTAAGATCCCTCGCGGTGTATTGCTGGTCGGCCCGCCGGGCACGGGAAAAACATTGCTCGCGCGCGCTGTGGCGGGCGAGGCGAACGTACCGTTTTTTTCTATCAGCGGCTCGGATTTTGTCGAGATGTTTGTCGGTGTGGGAGCGTCGCGTGTGCGCGATTTGTTCCTGCAGGCGAAATCCAAGTCTCCGTGTATTGTGTTCATTGATGAAATCGACGCTGTCGGGCGCCAGCGCGGTGCAGGTTTGGGCGGCGGGCACGATGAGCGTGAACAGACACTAAACCAGTTGCTGGTTGAGATGGACGGGTTTGAAGTAAACAGCTCTGTTATTGTTATCGCCGCGACCAACCGTCCTGACGTTCTTGACGCGGCATTGCTTCGCCCGGGCAGGTTTGACCGTCAGATAGTTATTGATACGCCGGATGTTAGGGAACGTGAAGAAATTATAAAAGTGCACCTGAGGGGTAAACCTCTTAATGAGGAAATATCCACCACGGTACTGGCTCAGCGTACACCGGGCTTTTCCGGTGCTGACCTTGCCAATGCGGTGAACGAAGCCGCTCTTCTTGCCGCGCGCAAAAACAAGAAGAAAATTGATATGGAAGATTTTGAGGCGGCGATAGACCGCGTTATCGCGGGTCCTGAACGAAAATCACGCATTATCAGTGACCGCGAGAAAAATATTGTCGCGTATCATGAAGCGGGGCATGCGCTGGTGGGCTATAATTGCGAGCACGCTGACCCGATTCATAAAATATCCATTATCCCCCGCGGGTATGGAGCGCTCGGGTTCACCATGCACCTGCCGTCGGAAGACCGATACCTGAAAGGGCGTCAGGAATTGATTGAACAACTCGTTATGATGATGGGCGGGCGCGTCGCCGAGGAACTGGTCTTTGGTGAAATATCCACAGGCGCGCAGAACGATATAGAACGGGCAACCAATATTGCCCGAAAAATGGTTTGCAACTGGGGAATGAGCAAAAAGCTGGGCCCGTTGACATACGGCGCGCCGGATCATCAGGTTTTTCTCGGCAAATATATCGCGAATGAGGCCAAGACGTACAGCGAAGAGACCGCTCGTGAAATTGATAATGAAATAAAAGTGATTGTACTGGAAAGCTATAAGAAAGCCAGCGATATTGTGACTTCGCAACGGCCGATTCTTGATAAAATCGCGGAAGAACTGCTTCGTATAGAGGTGATTGAAAAAGAAGATTTCTACGCGTTAATGGAAAAAATGACCGGTAAAAAGAAGCTGACTGCTGACGAACCGGAAAAAGCGGCGCATGATGTGCCTCCTGCCGCTGAGCCTGAGGCTAATACTGAAGAACCTAAACCGCGCAAAACAGGGTTGCGGAAGAAAACGGAAAAATCGTCCGACGAAACTGAATTTATCCTTGATGCGGACGCGTAACTATTCCAGTAACCGGATATTCTGGCGTGCTTTTTCGGCATAATCCGAATCGGGATATTTTCGGATAATCTTCATATATGATTCAATGGCAAGGTCTTTTCTTTGTACAAACTCGTAATTTTTTCCCAGTTGGAACTGAGTTTGCACCCAGTCTATATCCTTCTGGCTTAAAGATGCTGATTCCTGAACAGCGGCGACAGCCGGCTGAACACTGGGCGTTACCGCGGTAACAACAGCCTGTTGTTTTTCCGGCTGGACGATCAGTGCGTCAGGTATATCGCTGATGCCGGGTTCCGGGTCGGTTTCAGTCATCTCTATATCCTGAGACAGTTGCCGTGCGATATCGCGCTTAATCCTGTCTTCCTCAACGTGTGTTTCGTAAATCAGGAACAGCATGAGGTAAATGATACTGACGAAAACGGACGCCTTGAGCGATATCTTCAGCAGTTTGATGAGTTCTTTGCGTTTCAGTTCCTTTTTATTCTGTGCGAGCTGAATGTCCGCTTTCATTTTTTCACGGACAATAACTGCCTGAACCTTTTCCTTTTCCTTTTCCAGTTCCGCTTTGGCGCGCGCTTTTTCTTTTGCGGTGGCTGTCTTGACTATTTCGGATATTTCCTGTTCGGAACGGAACTTTTCCAGAGCGGAGAGAAACTCTTTGGCGCTTTGGTAACGCTCGGAACGGTTTTTAGCCACTGATTTAAGAATAATGCGTTCTATTTCCTCAGGTATACCTGGATTAAACTCGCGCGGTGAACGAACCTGTTCTTTTACGATGCGGTTGGCGATAATGCTGACCGGGCTGTTTCCCTGATACGGCGTGTCGCCGGTGAGCATCTCATAGAGCACCAGCCCCACTGAATAGATGTCAGTGCGCCAGTCGACCACTTCACCTGCGGCTTGTTCCGGCGACATGTATTCCGGCGTGCCGACAGTCAGCCCTTCGCCTTCCATTTTTTCAAGGTTCAGGTTTTTCGCCAGCCCGAAATCGGTCAGAAACACCCTGCCCGACACATCAAGCATAATGTTTGCCGGTTTGATGTCTCTATGGATAACAGCCTTATTATGGGCATAATCAAGAGCGCGCATAACCTGTATGATGATATCAGTAGCCCAGTCCAGAGGTATCCGGTTTGAGGCGTGGTCATTGGAATTGTTCTTGATATGGAGGATTTCCTCAAGGGTTTTTCCCTCGATATACTCCATAGCAAAAAAATGTGTGTTCTGCCATTCCGCGAACTGGTATATCTGAACGATGTTCGGATGATTAAGATTTGCTACCGACTGCGCTTCCATCTTGAATCGTTCGAGGGAAACGAACTCGTTGATAAGGTCGTTAGGCAGAATTTTCAGGGCGACTTTGCGGTTCAGGGATATCTGTTCCGCCTGATAGACGATACCCATCCCTCCTTTGGCGAGTAATCGTACGATGTGGTAATCGCCGAGATCCTTGCCCAACAGGCTCATGATTGATGAGTTTGATGTTGTAAATGGAGTATTAGCCTCGCCTACATGTTTGTCAGACACCCGTATCACCTTTTGAGTTATTGCATTTCCTCAACAGTCAATTTTCTGAAGCTGAACTTGAAATCAGCGTACTTTTTGAACACATCATTAGCCTGCGGCTTTATTTCTTTCGTTTTATTCTGTTCAGCTATATCGCCGAGCGCTTTCAGAGAATCTTTCAAAGAATCTGCCAGCGCTTTAAATTCTTCAGGGTCAATTTGGGGCTCAAGTTGTGCAACGCCTGCGTCCACCAGTTTGCTCAGGTGGTCGGTTTCGTATTTGATGAGCCGTAGGTCGTTTTCATTCCAGCGGACATTATTCACCAGATCGTTAACTTTCTGGATACGCCAGTCGATCCTGTTGAAATACTGGATCAGGTCTTCGAATTTCTCTTCAGTTTCGACCTGGCAGAACGCTGTTGAAATCAGACAAAAAAATGCTACTGCAATACACATCGCGTTTTTCATGAAAAGGTCTCCTCAGTTGGTTTGCGGATTATCTGTCTCTATAGACGGAATCCGGGGGAAAGTATTCATAGAGACAATACTCCACTGCACCATTTTTGTTATCGGTTGATTTATAAATGGACTTAAGTTTAATAACGTCATTAGTTAATGACTGTTCAAGATTCAAAAAATACATTTCTATGAACTCTTTTTCGGTCAATACGTACCGCACCTGATTTTTCGCGAGGAAATCCAGCCATTGTTCATACTTCATGGTTGATCGCGGGACAACAACAAAATCGAGTTGCGCGTAGAAGGGGATACGCGAGTCGTCCACCGCGAAAACACCGGACGTATCTTCCTGAGCGTTAATCCATTTCCCGATTTCCTTAAGATACATCTTGTTCGCGCGCTGAGGTTTGAGCGCTTTTGGCAGGAGAACCAGCGCGCAAATTACCATAATAACAGTGAGGGGAGCGATCTTTGCCGGAAACCGCTTCCATAGAGCCCGCAGTTCACTGATGCGGCATATGCCGTGAGCCGCAAAGGGCAATGCCAGCAACGCCACAGGCAGAAGGTGGCGTTTGCTCACATAATGATGCGATGCGAGCGAATAGAGTACATACAAATACAATACCATCGCGCTGAAAAGAATAAACGATAATAACCGTTGATCCTGCGTTTTGGGAGATCTGATATACATACCCATCCCAGCCAGAAAAAAGCAAAACAATAACGGGTTTAATGTGTTAATGAACGTGTTTAATACTTCCAGCGCAGGAACTATTTTTTTTGAATAAAAGGATTTACGCTGATTTTTGCTGACAGGTTCAGGTTTTTCGGAGCGAACTTCTTCTTGCACAACAGTCTCTGCCGCCTGATCCTGACTAACGGAATGCTCTGGTGTTTCAGGCTGAGGTTTTGTTTCCGGAACGGCCGGGGATACTGCCTGCTTTTTTTGCGAATCCTTGTCCGGATACGTGAGGAAATACTGTCCTATGGCATGCGGAACAAAATCGCGCATAGCTTTTTTCTGGGTAAACCGCCATTCCCCTGTATACTGCTGAATCATGTAGAGATACGGTGTCGTGAAAAGAGTGAATGCCAGACCGATGACACATACCCTGCCGATACGCTGTGCTATATGGAGCGAATTTTTTTTCAATCCGTACACGAGCGTCGCCAGAACAATTACAAGAAACCCTCCAACGCCTTCAGGGCGAGTCAGGTACGCCAGAGAAAACAGAACGCCTCCCGAAGCGAATAACAGGATTGACGCCAGCCCTCTGGAACGCATTGCCCTGTATCCTATCCATAACCCGAACATGAGCAGGAAGGTATAGGTCGATTCAGACAGCCCGTCAACTCCGAACCGTACTACATACGGGTGAACGGCGAAAAGTATAGCGCAGATCCGTCCGGTCTTTTTTCCGAACAAATCAGCGCACAGCATATATACCGGAAAAACGCCTGCCACGCTCATTGCCAACGCCGCGGCTTTGGCGGCCTGCACCCAGCCAGGGAACACAAAATGCCAGCAATAAATGAGCAGGGCGTATAAAGGATGGTACTGCTCCGACATGAACAGGTTCAGGTCACGGGCTGTGACCGCGTACGCCATTGTTATGAACCGAGTCGTATCACGCGCAATGACAAAGAGGAGCACGCTCGCTATGATACGGATAATTGCGACAAAAAAAGTTATGGTTACCATGACTGAAACAGTATCCTTCTGCTGGAAATTATAAAACGGTTATTATGATTGCTCCGCACAGCATCATTATACAGGCAAGGCTGTTTTGCATCAACCGTTCTTCATTGAACATCCAGTGCCCGAGAAATACGCTGAACACAAGGTTGAGCCGCTTGATAGACACCATGTACGCCACATGCATATTTTCCACGGCAACGAAATGGGTTATCACCATAACTCCCATAGCGGTACCAACCATCAGAAAAACGAGCGGCCTGTGCACAAAAAGGCGTAATTTTCTGCCTGACAGCATATACATGACAGGGAAACAGGCAACAGCGACAACAGCCATATAAAAAAACGCGAAAAATCGGGGTTCCGCATAGGTCAATGCCTTTTTGCCCAGCGTCGCGGAAAAAGTATACAATACCGCCACAATAAGCATCATCCATGATCCCCGTTCATGCAGGATCGCTTTGATCGGAGCCAGCAGTCCGCGGGGGCTGTGATGGACGTTCAGGAGGTACGCGCCCCCTGCAACAAGCAGTACGCCGCATAATCCGGTGTATGACGGCACTTCGCCAAGAATAAGATACCCCACGCCCAGCAGAAAAACCGGGCTGAACGCCATGAACGGAATAGTCAGCGATAACGGTGAAATCTGAAGTGCGCGGGCATAAAATAGCCCTGCTATGGTTTCCAGAGGCACCAGAGCCGCCATGATCCACCAGAACGGCGCAGGCAAATGCGGTATGTGAGAATAATCCATGAACAGCAATAAAACAGGAACGGAATAACCTATTCTAATCCAGTATGTTATCCATACGCTTTCATTGCTGAGGTATTTTTTTGTCATGCAGTCGGCGATAGAAACCGAAAATGAACTAATGAGCGCTATAAATGACCAAATCATTATGAAAATCCGTAATTTATGTGTATTTCTTTGTTCATTAATGTTGTTGTATATTAATAGAGACCATACTATTATAGCAGTTTATACTGAACTCGGAAGGGAATTATGATAAAAATACCGGAAGCGATATGCAAAAACCCTCATTCCGCCTTATATCGTGAATGGATAGAGACGAATGGGCTGGGCGGTTACTCGTCGTCCACTATTCTGGGGCTGAACAGCCGCCGGTACCACGGACTGCTGGTTGCCGCGCTGAACCCGCCGGTAAACAGGTACGTTATCGTTTCAAAAGTGGAAGAAACCATTGTTATTCAGGGCGACAAATACAGCCTTTCCACGAACCAGTATCCGGGCAATGTTTTTCCCGAAGGGTATAAATATCTTAAAGAATTCCGGCTGACCCCGTTCCCGAAATTCGTTTATGAGGTTGGAGATTACCGTATCGAAAAAACAGTGTTTATGATTCACGGGCAAAACGCTGTCGCGGTTAAGTATCTTGTGTACCCTGACCGAGGCGATGTGGAACTGTATATCCGCCCGATGCTGGCGTACCGCCCGTTCCATTCCATGCAGAAAGGCAATGAGCCGTTGGTGAGCGATATCCATGTGAGCGGCAAAGTTGTTAAAATTACGCCTTCAGCGCCGTTGCCGCCGTTGTATATTTATCATTCCGGCGATATGTTCCGGGAAAAAGGGTTCTGGTATAACAATTTCGAGTACGCCGAAGAGGCGTACAGGGGCTATGAGTGCCATGAGGATTTATATAACCCGGGATACCTGATACACACTTTTTATCAGCCCCAGCATTATGATGCGTGGGTGTTGTTTTCTCTTGACCCGATGGTCGTTTCCGGCATTCAGGCTCTTGAAGACAAAGAAATATCGCGGCGCAGTAAACTGGTGAAAAACCTTGAAAATGACAAGGGATTTCTGGAACCGCTGGTGCTCGCGGCGGATTCGTTTATCGTCGAGCGCGATAAAAAGCCGCAATCAAGCATTATTGCCGGATACCATTGGTTTGGCGACTGGACGCGAGATACGCTTATCTCTCTGCCCGGATTAACATTGGCGACGGGCAGGTTCAATGTGGCAAAACAGATCCTGCATATGTACAGCCAGAAAAGCGTTTCCGGCATTCTGCCTAATTTTTTTGATGAGAACAACAACCCGATTTATAATTCCGCAGATACCTCGCTGTGGTTTTTTTATGCGCTGTACAAATATCTTCAGTATACGGATGATTACGCGTTTGCGAAATCGTTACTGCCTCTGCTTCGCGAGATACTCCAGTCGTACACTGAAGGGACATTATACGGTATTTGCACAAACGAACAGAAGCTGATCACGTTCAGCGAAGATTCTCTGCCGCTTACATGGATGGATACCATAGGCGGTGAGTCACGGTCACATCCGCGAAAAGGAATGGTTGTGGAAATCAATGCCTTATGGTATCAGGCATTGAAAATCATGGAACACCTCATGATGAAATTCGACCTGCTTGCCGATGCCGCTTTATACGCTCATCAGGCTGAAGAAGTGCGTGAATCGTTTGTAAAGGTATTCTGGTCGGAAAAATTGCAGTACCTGTACGATTTTGTGGATGGCGATTATTATGAGGAAAGTTTACGCCCGAACCAGATTCTGGCGACCGGCCTGCCGTTTTCCGTGCTTCCCTCGCCATACAGGGCTTCAGTGCTTGAAGTGATAGAAAAACAACTCTTGACCCCGTTCGGGTTGCGAACGCTGAATTCTGACAGCCCCTGTTATGCGCCGCATTACCGGGGCGGCGAGCGGAACCGTAAATACGCCTATCATCAGGGAAGCGTATGGGTTTGGCTGTTGGGATTTTACGCCAGCACGCTGGTGAATATCGGCGGCAGGACACCTGAAGTAAGAGACCGTATTCACGGGTTATTGTCAGTGTTCAAAGAACATCTCAGCGTCGGGTGTATAGGGTCGGTATCAGAGATATTTGACGGAAGCATACCGTATTATTTTCGCGGTGCGGTTTCTCAGGCGTGGAGCGTGGCTGAGCTTCTGCGCGTAAGTTGTGAGGAATTGCAGAACGACGATGGAAAATTCAAGCCTCTGGTAAGTTCCAGCAGAATTTATCATTGATTTACGGGAGAAAAAACTTCCTTAAGTATTATTAACCGTTCTTCCTGTGTTTCCAGTATAGTTGCTATTTTTTCAGGTTCAATGGACAGCTCAAAGCATAACCGTGTGAACAGAGACATTTTTCTGTGCGCTCTTTTGGGATGTGTGGCAAGGCGGGCGAGACAAATATACTTCGGAATAATTATGTTTAATACGGGCAATGATTCGGTTTTCTGAATACGGTACGGTGTATGGTGGTATTTGATCGCATACAGGATCGGTTCAGGAAAGTTCCAGTTTTCCGCCAGTTTAATCCCTAATTCAGGATGCGTGAATTGCAGAACCCGCTTTTCCGCGGCGAATTGTGAGATTGACTTATCCTCTATTATCTTGTTGATTTTTTCATAAAAGGTAGGAAAACTTTTTATCAGCGCGATTTTTCCTATATCGTGCAGTAACCCGGCTATAAACACATCGTCTGAATAAGTACATTTGTTCAGACGAGACATTTCGCGGGCGCAGTCGGCAACGCGCAGAGATTCTTCCCATATATTCAGGAGCGCCTCAAAAAAGGGTTGTTTTTTATCTTTCAGGAATGAGGACACAGCCATTCCCAGCCCGATATTGCGTATGGAGTCAATTCCAAGTATAATGACCGCCCGTTCTACGCGTGATATCTGGCGCGCATATCCGAAAAACGCCGAATTGGCGAGGCGAAGCACTTTTGATGTAAATCCCGGTTCCTGAGATATTGCCGCAACCAAATCGTCAATAGAGCACTCTTCGTCTTCGGAAAGGGATATTATGCGTGTAACTATTGGAGAGAGAGACGGAAGGTTATCCACATTTCTCATAAGCGCATCAATATCGTATTTTGCCATATAGTCAAATCCAAGCTGATAATAAACTCAGGAATTCAGCTGTATAAATTTGTTTTTCGCTTTCAACTGAACGCTGAGCAGTGACAAATTCTTTTTGATGTAGGTCAGCTTATGAGCCGGCTGTCCATCATCTTCATTCATTAGACCATATTCGACAATTTTCAAAAAATCATTAATATCTTTTTCATCTAAAGGGGAAGGATTTTCTGCCCAGCCCTTTAACGCGTTCATTTCCGCATGCGCGATGTTGTCGACACTCTCAGCAAGGCATAACGGGCGGGGGTTTAAAGCGATTTGGTATCCTTTGAGCGCCATTATCAGCGGCTGGTAATTAAATTCTTTATAGAGCCGCGGGAACTGGTACTCGATCACGACGCTTTTTTCTTGTCGTTCCTCGTCTGCGTAATGGATATTTTCCGTGTTAAATCGGACCAACCCTGCGGAATCAACGATTTCCTTGTTGAAAATACGTTTTTCGCGAAGTATTCCGTACTGGTCATATCCCAGGTCGCCTCCAAGAAGAAGCAGGCAGAGCAGGTGGTTTATTTCGTTCGGACGGTCAAATTTGATGGGCTGGTCTGCCTGAATGGATATGTGCAGGCTGTGGGTCCGTATACCGGTAAACCGGGTCGCTTCATTGATCAGACGGTTAAGAACCCATGGGTCAAGAGTGACGGGCTTTGATAAATCGCCGTATATTCTGAACCGGCCGAATGCATACTCCAGAAAACCGTAAGAACGTCCTCTGTCCGGATCTATATACCGGTGGTCGTCAACGTGCCCTCCCAGTTTCCACATCCTGCGGGTAAAATCGAAATCATGAAAATAGTGGAAATGGTTATACAGCGGATCTATGGGTTTTTCCTTATGCACGGCGTATCGTCCGACAGTGCTGAATTCAAGTTCAGCGCCGAGCGGCGTGGCGCCGACGTTGCGGTTTTTCTTTACGACGTCAACCTGCCGCGCTATCTGTTGATAATCGTAGACGGTGTCAGCTATTTTGATCGCTTTTTCGGCATAATCGGTATATTCCCAGTCGTTGTGCATTACGTTCGCTTTATACCGTGCGATAAGTTCTTCTATCTGTTTATGGTTATTATTCATCAGTTCCAGCGCAAGCATCACTGATATGGTGTGCGCGAAAAACTGGTGTTTCACTTTTACTTCACCGGTAAAGTCGTCCCTGACCTGATCTTCTATCTGATTAAAAATAATATGCCGTACAGCAAAATGGATATAGTTGTCAGCGTACGGGGCAATTTCCTGATTCCCCTTAATGTTTTCCAGAGACGGCAACCCGGTCTTTTTCAGGTTTTTCGCAAGGAAAGAGAGAGACAGGTTAAAACGAGATACATGGGTTTGAACGATTTCCTCAACGTTCGCCCCGAACAGCTCTTTAATGATGCGCTTATCCCCGATCGCTTTGGCGAAATCCTGTTTCTGCGGGAGCTGGCTGGTCAGAAAATCGCTTATCAGCAGTTCGTCAATTTCCGTTTCCACATATTTTTCTATACGGTCATCTATATCGGTGCCCGGCATGAAATAATTGCGGATAGACCTGACGTTTCCGATGTACACGTCGCATTCCACAGAGTCATCCCGGTTTTCTATGTCGACAATTACGGTTCGCCTGAAATAGAGATCGCCCTCCGCTTCGTATTTGTCCATTTTCGCGAGGGAATCATGGTCGATATCGTAGAGTATATACCCCTCAACTTCCGAACCGCGATATGGTACAATAAACGGAAAACAGACTGCCGATGTGACTTTTCGGTAATTCCTGAGTACGGCCCGTTCGCGGGAAAACGATTTTCCGGTGATGATTTTCTGATTGCTTTCGCTAATAAGGGTGCCGTATACAAAAATATTCATCGAAATGTGAGGCGTCGTCCGCTATTAATACGTCAAAAGGGAATACAGGGGATACGACCCCAGGGTTTCCCTTCCTTTAAGAAAACAGAGTTCCACTACGACAGCGATGTCAATAAGGTTCGCGTCCAGTTTCCCGATCAGTTCAGCCGCCGCTTTCAAAGTGCCTCCTGTGGCGATCAGGTCGTCAACGAGGAGGACTCTGTCACCGGGCGCAAATGCGTCTTCGTGAATCTCTATGGTGTCAGACCCGTATTCAAGGTCATAGGTTAGGGATATAGTCTTGTAGGGAAGTTTTCCTTTTTTTCTGATGGGCACAAACCCTGCCCCGAGTTTGTTTGCAAGGGCAGACCCGATGATGAACCCCCGGGATTCTATGCCGGCGACATAATCTATTTTCTTGTTTTTATACAATTCATACAGCGTGTTCATAACTGTGGAAAAAGCCTGATGGCTTTTCAAAAGAGGGGTAATGTCTTTGAAAATGATTCCTTTTTTGGGAAAGTCAGGTATGTCGCGAATATAATCTGACAGGCTGCTCATACACGTATCTCCTGTTTGTAACAGCGTTTATGTTGGATTTTAGGAAAAAAGCCGGACTACATGGAATAGTCTTTATATTCCATTTTATGTTCTTGCAGGATTTTGCGCAACTTTTTTACTGCTTTGACTTCAATTTGCCGCACGCGTTCACGGGTAATATTGAATAACGCGCCGATCTCTTCCAGCGTTCGCGGTTTTTCTTCATTGAGCCCAAAACGGTAAACGAGAATTTTTTTCTCGCGGTCACTAAGGAGGTTGAGCAGGTCAAGCATATCGTCCTGCAACATATTCGCGCATAATGTCTGCAACGGGGACAGCGCGTCGGTATCTTCGATCATATCGATCAGCGAGCACATATCGTCTTCTTTGAGGGAACTGAACAGATAACTAGGTTTTTGAAGCAGGTCACGGATTTCAATGATGGTTTTGACCGACTCGCCGACTTCTTCGGCAATCTCAGTGTTTGTCGGGATCCGGTTGTTGTCGTGATGAAGTTTATCAATAGCACGCTGTACATGCGCCATTTTTTCTATCATGTACACCGGTATACGGACGATTTTGCCGTTATTGGCAAGAGCCCTCATGATAGCCTGCCGGATCCACCACGATGCATATGTGCTTAACCGGCATCCCCGGCTAAGGTCATATTTATCGACTGCTTTCATTAATCCGATGTTGCCTTCCTCGACTAAATCGAGGAAGGGCAACCCCAGATTGGCATATTTTTTAGCTATATTGACTACCAGCCTCAAATTAGAGCGGACGAGCTTACGGTGTGATTCCACATCCCCTTCCCGTGCTTTTTTGGCAAGGTCGGCTTCATCTTCCCGAGTTAAAAGCGGAATTTCACCGATATCTCTGAGATAAATTTGTACTGAGCTGCGAGCCATATTCTCCGTTCCTGCAAAGCTATTGTCATTATACGTACGTTACTACTTACGTATCCCCCTTTCAATGCATAACCTGTGAACATGATTATACATGATACATTAAGGTTTTCGGCAAAATAAGTCTATACTAAATCAAATTTATTTACAAATTTAATTTTTGTTACGAATTGCGGCATGCGCGGCGGCAAGTCGCGCAATCGGCACACGGTACGGTGAACAACTTACATAATTCAGACCGGTACGATGGCAGAACTCGATTGAGCGCGGGTCTCCGCCGTGTTCGCCGCAGATACCAACTTTCAGTTTAGGATTCGTTGACCGTCCGAGTTTTGTTCCCATTTCAACCAGTTTGCCTACACCGTTCTGGTCGAGTGTCTGGAACGGATCGTCGTCCAGAATACGTTTCTCGACGTAATGCGGCAGAAAGACACCCGCGTCGTCGCGGCTGTACCCGAACGTCATCTGTGTAAGGTCGTTTGTACCGAAACTGAAAAATTCCGCTTCTTTCGCGATGGTGTCAGCCAGCAGTGCGGCGCGCGGTATTTCAATCATCGTTCCGACTTTATAATCAAGCTTTATCCCTGATTCGCTGATAATCTTGTCAGCGACAGCAATGATTTCTTTTTTGAGCATAATCAGCTCTTTTACGTCGCCGATCAGAGGAATCATGATTTCAGGAAGAACAACCAGTTTCTTTTCCTTTACCACTTCACATGCCGCTTCAATAATGGCGCGGCCCTGCATACGGGCGATTTCAGGATAGGTAACAGCCAGACGGCACCCGCGATGCCCGAGCATCGGGTTCAGTTCTTTCAGGCTCTCGATTTTCGCGTGCAGGTGTTCGACAGAAACCTTCATTTCCTGCGCCAGTTCAACGACTTTGTCTTCTTCGTGCGGCAAAAATTCATGGAGCGGCGGATCCAGCAGGCGGATGGTTACCGGTAAACCCTGCATTGCTTCAAAGATGCCTTTGAAGTCTGATTTCTGCATCGGCAACAGTTTTGCCAGCGCTTTTTCCCTGCCTTCGGTGTTATCCGCAAGGATCATTTCGCGCATTGCCTTGATACGTTCGCCTTCAAAAAACATATGTTCGGTACGGCACAGCCCGATACCTTCAGCGCCGAATTCACGGGCGAGTTTCGCGTCAGCCGGTGTATCCGCGTTTGTACGCACACCGAGGGTTCTCATGGAATCAGCCCACTGCATGATCTCGGAGAAATGTCCGCCCAATTCAGGATCGATCGTCTTTACTGCGCCGAGATATACTTCACCGAGCGAGCCGTCAAGAGATATGACATCGCCTTCTTTCACCAAAACACTGCCGGCGGTGAACTGTTTGTCTTTGTAATTGATAGATATATCGCCGCATCCGGCAACACAGCATTTTCCCATACCGCGGGCGACCACAGCGGCGTGAGACGTCATACCGCCGCGAGCGGTTAAAATACCCTGAGCGGCATCCATACCTCCGATATCTTCCGGTGAGGTTTCTATACGAACAAGAATAACTTTTTCGCCGAGAGACGCCAGATGTTCAGCTTCGTGAGCGGTGAATACCACTTGGCCTACTGCCGCGCCGGGTGATGCCGGCAACCCTTTGGCGATTTTGTTTTTCTTCTCTTTCGGGTCAAACATCGGGTGCAGGAGCTGGTCAAGTTGAGCAGGAGCGATACGGGTGACAGCGGTTTCTTTATCGATCATTTTTTCAGCAACCATTTCGCTGGCGATTCTCAGAGCGGCTTTCGCGGTACGTTTGCCGTTACGTGTCTGAAGCATATAGAGTTTGCCCTGCTGAATGGTGAACTCGATATCCTGCATATCGCGGTAATGGTCTTCAAGTCGTTTGTAAATGGCGACGAGTTCTTTATAAAGAGACGGCATGGATTCTTCAAGGGAAACTTCGGACGGCGCGGATTTTGCCGCGATGTTGATTGGCTGAGGTGTCCTGATACCAGCCACAACGTCTTCACCCTGAGCGTTAATCAGGTATTCGCCGTAAAATTTGTTTTCGCCTGTTGACGGGTTACGTGTGAACGCAACACCGGTGGCGCAGTCGTCGCCCATGTTGCCGAACACCATTGCCTGTACGTTGACGGCGGTACCCCAGTCATCAGGAATATTGTTCATTTTGCGGTATCTTTTAGCGCGGTCGTTATCCCATGAATTGAAAACAGCGGCGATAGCGCCCCAGAGCTGTTCCATAGGATCCGTCGGGAAATCTTTACCGGTAACTTCTTTTACTTTGGCTTTGAAAACCGGAACAAGTGATTTCAGGTCGTCGGCGGTTAATTCCGTGTCCAGTTTCACGCCTTTTTCATGCTTTTTCGCTTCGAGAATGTGTTCCAGCAATTCGCCTTCCATGTCCATAACCACGTTGGAGAACATCTGGATGAAACGGCGGTAGCTGTCCCATGCGAAACGGGCGTTGCCGGTTTTTTTGATGAGCCCTTCGGCAACAACGTCATTCAAACCGAGGTTGAGGACTGTGTCCATCATACCCGGCATTGATACACGGGCGCCGGAACGTACAGAAAGGAGAAGCGGGTTGGACGGGTCGTTGAATTTCATGCCCATCGCTTTTTCCAGTTTAACGAGGTTTTCCTTCACCTGATCTTTAAGCCCGTCAGGGAACTGTTTGCCGTGTGTGTCATAATAAACGCACGCTTCAGTCGTGACAGTGAAACCCGGAGGAACCGGAATACCCAGATTGCTCATTTCGGCAAGGTTTGCTCCTTTGCCGCCGAGCAGGTTGCGCATTTTGGCGGAACCTTCGCAATTATCTTTCCCAAAGAAATAAACATACTTGGTCATGATCTTTCTCATCTCCCTTTTATAAGTTTCTAACTTTATCTGAACGATTTACGATCAATTTTACGATCATTTTGAAATGAATACCTTATCATATTTGTCAAGTTGCAGACAAGGAAAAAAAGTAAAATTGTGGCTTATGAGGAGACCTTGAATTAAGTAACTATGTTGAATAAGAAACACTAAAGATTATTATCCGGTTACCGACAATGTAATCGGGATTGAGAATGATTATTGTTAGATCGAACACGTTCATTTGAGTACATGGATAAAACCTGCCTCACAGGGTGGGTGAATTGTATATAAGAGGCTTTTTCGTTTGAAAAAAACCAAAGCAGATCACCAGCAGACCATACTTATTGCGGACCCGCACAAAGACAGCCGTCTGGTATACCAGACCTTTCTTGAGTCGCTGGGCTTTGCGGTTACAGCCGTTGAAGACGGGCTATCTTTACTCAAGCATATATATAATACACGGCCGGATATGGTTATCATGGACAGCCATCTGAGCCGCATAAACGGGTATGAATCATGCCGAATCATCAAACGCGATGAAAAACTCAATTCCATTCCTGTCATTCTCCTCAATTCCAGTTCGCGCTCCGAAGTCGCCAGTTCCATAGACGTGGATGCGGACTACTATTTGCGTAAAGACCTGAATCTCTCTGCTTTATCCTCGGTCATCGCTGACCTTACAGCCTGCAATGGGCGCCATCCATCCGATCAGGCGCCGCAAGAGCGGCAGATGTCCGATTCAGAAATCCTTGTGCATATCAACGGGATTCTTGACCGCCGCCTGCTGGAAAGTACTCTGGTGAACAAAATTCTGGAATGTACCAACACGCTCGGAAATTATCAGGATGCCGTGCGCAAGGTGTTTTCCAAACTCAATTCGGTATTTAAGTACAGTATGGTCGGCATTTATCTTGCCGAAGAACAGACGGTCTTTATTGACCGTATTGACGAAGTAGACGAAGAATATGTCAACTGGGTTCTTTATAAGGTTCAGGGCGAGTGCCGGTTCGAATCGACGGAAATCGAACGGGTATTTGTATTTAATAATAAGGAATCGGAAAAAGGAGCCATGTGGGACGTTGACGGACAGGTAATTGTGCATAAACTGAAAACCGATGAGCAGTATCTCGGCTCATTTATCATTGCGCGGCTTGAACCAAACGGATTTACTGACGCGCAGTCTGAACTGGTCAGAGAAATAATGAAGCCGCTCGTGACCATTCTGGACAACACGCGGATGTACCGCCACATCGAACGGGCAAACATCGAACTGCAGGAAGTTCACTCGCAACTGATAGAATCGTGCAAAAAACTTGATAATAAAGTGGAAGACAGAACACTTCTGCTTCGCAAACTGCATGAAGCGACCCGTCTGGTCACCACCATCCACGAACCGAACCGCCTTTTAGCCACTATCGTGGACGTGATTATCAACTCTATCGGCACGGAAGTGGGGCTGGTTATACTTCTGGATCAGGGGCGGGTATCCAAGAAGATAGAATTCGGGCTGAACTTAAATTTCGTTAAAAACCTCAGGTTTAAAAATAAAGAAAAAACATCCCTTATAAAACGCATCATCCGCAAGGGTGAAATCATTCTTATGAACGAAGACGACATCGTCCGCAAAATGGATCTGGGCTTCCTTAAATCACGGAACCTGCGCATCACGTCGCTGGCGGCGGTACCGTTTAAGTCCGGCCATCAGATCACCGGGTTTGTGGTTATTATCAATAAGCTGAACGGCGAGGATTTCACCAAGGAAGATATTGTCACGCTCACCACATTATCGAGCATGGCGTCCGTGGCTATTGAAAATGCGACGCTGTATAAACAGACTATCCGCAAGACCAAACTGGAAACGGATATTATGATGGCGATGGAAATTCAGACGGAACTGCTTCCCAAACAGGCGATTAAAAACGATTATCTGGAAGTAGATTCCCGCTATCTGCCCGCTGAGTGCGTTGGCGGCGACTATTATGATTATATCAATATCGATCAGGATA
>QZJZ01000072.1 GCA_003599815.1 Candidatus Auribacter fodinae | reverse complement strand
CGCCGTGCGGGCCGCCGATGACAAACCTGCCTGTGGGATTGACATGGTATACAGTCTTACTATCAAGCAGTTCAGCGGGAATCACTTTTTTAACCACCAGCTCAATCATATCATGACGCAACTGTTCATAGCTGACTTCTTCCGCGTGCTGAGTAGAAATAACAACTGTATGAACCCTGACCGGCTTATTATCTTCGTATTCCACAGTCACCTGCGATTTTGAGTCAGGACGGAGATACGATACAGTTCCCTGCTGTCTAACTTCTGCAAGACGCTCTACCAGTTTATGTGCGAGGCTAATTGGCAAAGGCATAAACTCATCGGTTTCTTTGCAGGCATAGCCAAACATGATACCCTGATCTCCAGCGCCCTGTTCTTTATGCAAGCCGTCGCCTTCATTCACCCCCATGGCGATATCAGGCGACTGAGCATGAAGTGAGGAGATAACCGCGCATGTATTGCAGTCAAACCCCATTGCGGCGTCTGTATATCCGATTTCCCTTACTGTTTCACGGACTATTTCAGTATAATCTATTTTCGCTTTTGTGGTGATTTCACCCGAAATAAACACCAGCCCTGTTGTTAAAAGAGATTCACACGCAACGCGTGAATACTTATCCTGAGCCAGAAGAGCATCAAGAATAGCATCGGATATCTGATCCGCCATCTTATCCGGATGTCCCATTGAAACGGACTCAGAAGTAAATAATTTTCGTGTTCCCATCTACGCACTCCTTTTAAATATTATTTAGAAAACAATTCATTGGCTTTTTCATAACTGGCAAGGTCACCAATATCGTACCACGTACCATCAAAACTGTAAGCATACACGTCCTCGGCTTTGTATACCCACTGAATAAAGTAGCCCGGCGCATCCTGCTTCATCCCCTGATTGATATATTCCGCTATCAAAGGTACCGCTTCCTTTTTGAATAAATATATTCCCAAAGCGGCTTGTGTTGATGGCGGGTTTTTGGGCTTTTCCACAAACAGCACTACTTTTCCGGCTGCGTCCATGCTGATGATACCATACTGTGTAGCAAGCGCAAGATCCCCGACATCATAGGTACAGATAACCAATTTTTTATCCGTGCTGAATTGCTTCAGTTTGGCGAGATCAAAATCAAAAAGATTATCTCCGGCAACAACGAGCAAATCGTCATTAATTTTTTTCTGCTGAATAGAAAAATTAATATCACCAATAGCGCCAAGACGGTCATCATTTGAGAGGGTGCCGTCATTAATAATCTCAATCGGTTTATGATACGCAAACTTCTCAGCCCATTGTTCGAACTGATGATGAAATTTATCGTTTGTCACAACATAAATTGTGTCAATTTCCTTAAAAGCTTCCAGTTTCGCAATAATGTATTCAATAATTGGTTTACCGCCAACATCAAGCAATGGTTTTGCTTTGTCTTTGGTTAAGGGATATAAACGTGTAGCATACCCCGCGGCCATTATCAAAGCTTTCATACAAGTCTCCTTTTCCTATGATGAGATTAGAGCTGGAGGAACCCAGGAACTTTCTCTCTGATCAATTCATTCGCTTTGTTCAAGATTTCACGTGGATCTGTGAGGTTAAAAATTGAATCCGCCATGTGCCTGATATCGCTGTAACTGACAGAACGTATTGTCCGCTTTAATTCTGGTATGCAAACCGAACTACAGCTCAACTCATCAATACCAAGCCCGATCAGCATCAATGCCAAAGCAGGTTCGCTTGCCATTTCTCCGCACACGCCTACCCAGATATTTTCTTTATGAGCAATATCAACAACATACTTTATCAAGCGCAGAATAGCGGGATGAGACGGTTCATACAAATAAGCAATACGTTCGTTGACCCTGTCGACCGCCATCGAATATTGAATCAGGTCATTTGTGCCGACACTGAAAAAATCCACTTCCTTCGCTATAATATCAGCAGTTAAAGCCGCGGAAGGCACTTCTATCATAGCTCCTACTTCCATATCAGGATCATACGAAATTCCCTCACGAGACAACTCTTGTTTGACCTCTTCCAGCAAGGCGTTGGCTTTGCGAACCTCGCCGATACCGGATATCATCGGATACATCATTTTGATATTGCCTAGTGAACTTGCCCGTAAAATAGCTCTGAGCTGAACTTTGAAAAAATCAGTCTGCGCCAGGCAAAAACGGATCGCCCTCCACCCCAGATACGGGTTCATTTCCTGCGGAACGTCAAGTTGTGAAAGAAACTTATCTCCGCCAAGATCAACAGTCCGTATAATCACATAATTCGGGTATATTTTTTTTGCAACGTTGAAATATGCTTCATAATGTTCATCTTCCGTTGGAAGGTCACGCCTGTTCATATAGAAAAACTCAGTGCGGTATAACCCAATTCCCTGAGCGCCGTGCGCCATTACCGATGGAACGTCTTCCGGCATCTCAATATTAGCCGCAATATTTATGCAGTAACCGTCCTGTGTCTGAGCAGGCAGGGTACGAAGCTGAGCAAGCTCTTCTTCATACAATTCGAGCCGGGTTTTTTCTTTACCATACCGTTCAAGTGTCTGTTTGGACGGATTGACAATCAATGTCCCCCGATTGCCGTCGATAATCACAGTGACATCGGATTTGATCTGTTTGCTCGCATCATGCAAGCCTACTACCGCAGGGATATCAAGAGTACGCGCCATAATGGCAGTGTGTGATGTAGGCCCGCCAATGTCAGTGGCGAATCCAATAACGTTATCCCGATGCATGAGCGCAGTGTCGGAAGGAGATATGTCGTGTGCTACAACAATTACTTCCTCATCAAGCTGAGACAAATCTTTTTGAGCCTGTCCCATAAGATTACTGAGAACCCGTTTGGTCACATCTTTGATGTCCGACGCGCGTTCCCGCAGGTACTCATCGTTTATGCGTGAAAATATTTCCCCATATTTTTCGGAGACTTTCAGGAATACATGCTCAATATTCTTGAGTTCTTTTTCAAGAATCTTAATAACTTCCTCAATCAAGACTCTGTCTTCAATGACCAGCAGGTGCGCGTTGAATATTTCAGCGTGTTCTGTGCCCATTGCCTCCGAAATCTTTTTCTGGATATCCAGAATCTGTTTGCGTGTCGCAATGAGGGCGGTTTCAAACCTAGCGATTTCAAGAGGAACCTGTGACTGTTTAATGTCATAGGATGGAATAGCTGGTACAATATCGTTCTCAAATTTGAAAGCCTTGCCAATTACAAAACCGGGAGATACAGGTATACCGTAAAAAACCTCTTCTTTTCCGCTACTGCCTTTCTTTTTCACATCATTAGAATTGGACTGCTGTGATTTTTTTCTGGTCATGGGAAACCTCTATTTCTCACCGAATTTATCATTGCACAACTGAACAAGAGCCTTTATAGCATCTTCCGCATCAGGGCCTTCTGCTTTGATTTTCAATCGAGATCCGTAATTTGCCGCCAGAGTCATTATGCCGATAATGCTTTTTGCATTCACCACTTCCGAGTCTTTGCATACACAAATCTCAGATTTAAATTTATTCGCAAGCTGAACCAGCAATGCCGCAGGGCGCGCATGTATACCCAGTTTATTCTTTATAACAATTTCTTTTTCAATAATTTTAGACACTACTGCCACCAAACGCTTTGTTCTTCATTACTTCCAATAACCGATTATTCAATTCAAGGGCAGGATTAATGCCGAGTTTTTTCAAACGATAATTCAAAGCCGCCACTTCAACCAACGAGATAATATCCCGTCCCGGGCGAACAGGAATGGTCAAATGCGGAATTTTTATTCCAAGCAGAGACTTGTACTCACTTTCAATACCCACACGTTCATATTCTTTATTGGGATCCCACTGTTCAAGACTGATAATCAGCTCTACTTTTTTCCTTTCTTTAACAGAACCAACACCGAAAAGGGTTTGCACATTAATTATACCAAGCCCGCGAAGTTCCATGAAATGACGGGTCATGCTTGAGCCTTCACCTACCACAAAGCCGGCTTCCGTTAATTTGAGCTTTACAATGTCGTCCGCAATAAGACGATGCCCATTGCTCACTAACCCAAGAGCAGTTTCACTTTTTCCAGCGCCGCTTTTACCAAGTATAAGGATTCCAACACCAAAAACTTCCACATGGTCAGCATTGATAGTAATAGCAGGCGCAAACCTATCCTCAAGGAAAATAGTCGCTTTATTAATGAGCTTCATTGTCATGTAGTGCGTACGCAGTACAGGTATTGCTTTTTCGTTCGCCACTTTTATCAGTTCCACAGGCGGTTTAATACGGCGTGCTATGATTATGCAGGGCACTTTATTTGAAAACACGGATCTCAACCGTCGGGAACACTCTTCAGAACTCAAATTATTAAGGTATGAAATTTCAGCCTTGCCCAACACCTGAATGCGTTGTGACGCATAATAATCTGTATACCCTGCCAGAGCAAGTCCCGGACGGTTCAACTCCGCAACTGTGATACGGTTGCTTAAACCATGCTTTCCTGCTATTAAACGTAAACTGAGTTTTTCCTTGAGGTGCTCAAAAAACTCTGATACGAGTATCCCTCGTTTTTTCATATTTATTCTGCTGTAAGATTAAAAAGGCCAAAACTACCATTTTTTCTGGATTGCAACATACAAATTTTACCGTTATTACGGTTCAGAAAGAAATGAAAAAGATATTCTTTTTCCTTCACGAAATCAGCGGCCTGATCCGGTGTAAGAAAATCAACCATAAACTCCTCAAAGCCTTTAATTTCAATCTGCTTCGCGTCCGCAGTACCATTTGTAACATAGAGCAGATGTTTTATAAAATACATGCTTCCTTTGCCCTGAGCCTGATGATCTTTCTGCTCAAAAAGTTCGAATTCGCCATCTGCGACCTGATATAAAATATTATACTTTTTTGATTCGCTATTAATGAACAGCAGCAAAGATGTCCGATGCGACTTCAGATAGCTAACCGCTTCATCAATGCTTTTTTCCTGGCATTCAAGGTTCTCATGTTCGATATTGTGCGCATATATCGGAGTATCGGCAACGACTTTTTCCGAACCGATTGAGTTCAGCATCTGTTCCACTTCATGCAGATTAGCTTCTCCACGGTGATGCTGTACACGTTCCTTGGACTTACGCATCTGGCGGTTTATCCTGTCAACCACACGGTCACAGACAACCATCATATCAGTGTCTTCTTCTGTACAATGAATCGTGGTCAGGTTGGTTTTAACATTTACTTCAGCGATAGACCGATACTTCTGAATATCGAGTATCACATTGACATCGATATTCTTATGACTAAACTTTTCAATTTTTTCGAGTTTGTCAGTGATATACTCTTTCACCTGATCTGTTATCCGCGAATTTCTAACAGTAATATGTATATTCACCGTATCCACCCCTTTCTAGCGTTAAGGCTTTGAAAATTATAAAATGCAAATTTGTAATATTTTCTCAAAAAAAAGTCAATTAAATAATAGCATTAGCAACTACATGCGAAAACTTTCGCCAAGATATAACTGCCGCGCTTCCCTGTCGTTCGCAAGCTCTTCAGCTGTTCCGTCCTTGAGCACTTTACCCTCATATATTAGATACGTTCTATCCGTAATGGATAAAGTTTCGCGCACATTATGGTCAGTCAACAGTATACCCAACCCCCGGCGGCGCAAATCGGCAATTATTTGCTGAACATCATATACAGCAATTGGATCGACTCCTGAAAAAGGTTCGTCCAGCAGAATAAATGATGGAGCAGTAACCAACGCCCGGGTAATTTCAAGCCGTCTTCGTTCCCCGCCTGACAATGTGTACGCTTTGCTTTTCGCAAGATGCTCGATACTGAGATCATTCAACAACTTCTTTAATCGGATTTTCCGTTCCGCCGAAGAAATAGGAAGCGTTTCCAGTATTGCCATAATGTTTTCCTCAACCGTCAACTTACGAAAGATCGAGGGTTCCTGCGATAAATAGCTGATACCCCGCCGAGCTCGATGGCTCATCGGAATTCGTGTTATATCTTCATTATCAAATATAACTTTCCCTTTATCAGGCTTAACTAAACCGACAATCATGTAAAAAGTGGTTGTCTTACCCGCCCCGTTAGGACCAAGCAGCCCGACAATCTCACCTTTTTTTACTGTTATATCGATACCGTCAACAACACGCTTTTTATTGTATATCTTAACCAGTTTTTCTGTTCGCAGTAATTCCATGAACGCACAATTTATCCTTATGTGTTAAAAGAACAACCCGTCTTCAACACCGGTATTTTCATGATAGAGAATCAGCCGGGCTTTGGGTTCAAGTTTCATTTCGGTTTTTCCATTTTTCTGGAAAATAGTAATCTTCTCAGCCGCATAAATATTTTTATCCTCGTGGATACGCGGATTTCCGGTAAGTTCCAGCGTCCCTTCATTAACTTTGTATACTGCTTTTTCACTTTTCGCTATTTTGCTATCAACATGAATTATAACATTACCCTCTGCTTCAATAAGTGATATATTACGGCTTTCCTGCTTAAAATAAACAGTCATTAAATCCGCATAAACTTCCCCGCGATTATCTTTGACCACTACATTATCATGAAACACGGCGATATTGTTGTCAAATGCAACATCCAACGCTCCATCACAAGTAATTACCGTTGGTTCATATGGTTGAGCGCCGTTATCCGTCCCGCCTCCCGTGCCTCCGGATACTTCAGCGAACGAAGTATAACTTATACTCAATACTAAGACAGCGAGAAGACCGCATACCCTTTTTATTGTCTGTACTATCATGAACTTTGTTCCTTTTGGTTGTCAGTTGTATCATCATTTTCCGGTTCAGTAGGTTGCGGATTGCTGTTACTGAAAAAGAGATTTGCGTTATCCCCTTTGAGAATAACGCGTACATTCTGTTTAAGATGAACAACCTTATCACCGATGTTTCCTTCCAGTCCCTGTCCCGTGATATCCATTTCATCCGACGAAATAGAAACAGGTTCCTCAGTCCTCACCACCTTGGTCGCCTGATTAATCTGTGCCGATGGCGATGAGATCAGAATATTCCCATCCTCCGGATTCTCAGGATAAATGGTCACATTCAATTCCTGAATTTCAACAAATCCATCTTCAACAAATTCCGCTGACACTCCATGCAATTCCCATGTCCGCTTTCCATCCTGATTATGATCAAAAATGGAAAGACCCTCCTCTACTTTCCCCATCGACATTTCCTGTCCATTTTTTTGAGCGGTACTATCGACAGCCAGCAGTACAAAACAGAGGAATAATACTATACAACACGCTATATTTCCAGATTCTTTTCTCATCATACCCATATTTATCGTTTTAAGATTACTTTCTCCCGTTTTTGAGATAATGATCTATAAGACGCTCCCAACTGCCATTTTGTTTTAAAATCAGTTCAATAACCTCACGTACAGCTCCCTGTCCACAGGAACGGCTTGTGACGTATTGCGCGGCTTTCTGTACTTCGTCGCACGCTTGCGGAACCGTCACGCCCCATCCGACATTTTTCAGAGCGCACAAATCAATTAAATCGTCCCCCATATAACAGATATGCTCAAGAGAAATATTATATTTTTCAGCGAGTTCATAAATGGCCGTCATTTTTTGATCCACACCCAGATATATTTCCTTTATGCCGAGTTCCGATGCACGAAGAACGACCACATGAGAACTTCTACTGGTGATGATCGCAACATGGAGGCCTGCCTTGAGAGCGGCTTTAATGCCCATGCCGTCATGAGCACAGAATGCTTTCAGTTCACGACCGTCGTTATCCAGAATAATTTTTCCGTCCGTAAGTATACCGTCAACATCCAGAGCGAGCAATTTTATATCAGGAATCTTCATAATCGTATTATAACCCCAGTAAATCACCTTCGTCAAGCAATCCCACCGGCCTGTTCTCTTCATCGACAACCGGCAATTCATCAATGCGCTTTTCCTTCAGTAGTTTAAGCGCTTCAGCGGCAAGACAGTCCGGTTTTACCCGATACGGGTTGCGCGTCATATAGTCACGAACTGGTTTTGCCACAAGATCCCTTGTTTTTTCCAAGCCTCGCCGTAAATCGCCATCCGTGAAAAACCCTACGAGTTTACCGTCACTATCAACGATAGCAGCCGCCCCTGCATGCGCATGCGTGACAGCAAGCAAGACATCACTAATCAGCGCTGATTCAGAGACTATCGGATTATCCTTACCCTTACGCATAATATCGCCCACTGTAAGCAGCAATCGGCGCCCAAGCATGCCACCGGGATGATAGAGCGCGAAATCTTCTACTTTAAACCCTTTTTTCTCACACGCGCAGATTGCCAGCGCATCCCCCATCGCAAGAGTAGCAGTGGTACTGGCAGTTGGAGCAAGACCCATGGGACATGCTTCCTTTTCAACAGATACATCAAGCACAACATCACTGTACTTTGCCAGCGTAGATTCGGTATTTCCGACCAGAGAGATAAGCTGTACTCCGATTTTTTTTATCACCGGCAGTAAACGAGTCAGCTCATCAGTCTCACCACTGTTCGACATGGCAAGCACAACATCATTTTTCTGCACCATTCCCAGATCCCCATGCATTGCCTCAGCAGGATGCATGGACAAAGAAGGAGTGCCAGTACTCGCCAGCGTTGCAGATATTTTCCGACCGATCAACCCCGGTTTCCCCATACCGGTAACAATCACGCGGCCACTGCATCCTGCAATTAGATCCACTGCCTTAACAAATGAATCGTCAAGACGCGATTCCAGAGCACGAACCGAATCTGCTTCCGTCCTTATCACCTTTTTTGCCAATGTGATACAATCACTTGTCTGCGGTTTTTCCGCCACAGCGCTTGCTCCCTCACTTTTCATAATTTATTCTTCCTTTAACAATATCATCAATAGCCTTCAATTCCCGTAAGATGGGCCTCAATGAATCCAGCGCGAGGCTGTTTGGCCCATCGCACAATGCTTTGTCCGGTTCAGGGTGACACTCAAAAAAAAGCCCATCGCATCCCGCCGCAACCGCGCTTCGCGATAAATATCGGATAAACTCCCGCTGTCCGCCCGAAGAGGTACCCTGTCCGCCCGGCAATTGCACACTGTGTGTGGCGTCGTAAATAACGGGTATCCCTGCTCCTCTCAGAATGGGAAATGTACGCATATCATTAACAAGATTATTATATCCAAACGTGGTTCCACGCTCTGTAACGGTAATATTACGATTACCGCAGGCATAACACTTGTCCACACTGTTTTTCATATCCCATGGAGCAAGAAACTGCCCTTTTTTAATATTCACAGCTTTTCCTGATTCGGCGGCGCTGACAACTAGATCTGTCTGACGGCATAAAAACGCAGGTATCTGCAAGACATCTACAACTTTAGCCGCCTGCGCAACTTCTTGGGGAGAATGTACATCTGTCAGCAACGGCACATCAGCTTCTTTTTTTATGCGAGCTAACATTTCAAGCCCCTTATCAATCCCCGGCCCGCGAAAAGAGTTAAGAGAACTACGGTTCGCTTTATCATAAGACGCCTTAAAAATGTATGGTACCTGGAACTCATTCGTAATTTTTTTCAATTCACGGGCGATCAATAAAGCGATATCAAAATCCTCCAGCACGCATGGCCCGGCGATGATAACCAGCGGATTATTATCGCCAACTATGATATCTTTTGTAAACATCACTGACTGCATACGGTTTCTTTCTCCTCAACGAGCGCAGAGTACTTGACCGCCGCACCGACAAAATCCCGGAATAAAGGATGTGAAACGTCAGGTTTTGATTTAAATTCAGGATGAAACTGACACGCAACAAACCACGGATGATTCGTTAGTTCAAATATTTCAACAAGATCATTTTTTACATTAATCCCCGAGAAACGGCATTTGTGCTTTGAAAACATATCGCGGTAATGGTTGTTGAATTCATAGCGGTGGCGATGCCGTTCAGATATATTTTCTTCCTGATATGCCTGATACGCAAGGCTGTCGGTTTCCACCTTGCACGGCCAGGCGCCCAGCCGCATTGTACCGCCCATATCTACAACCTTTTTCTGTTCTTCCATCAGACAGACAACAGGATGTGCGGCATCAGGATGGAACTCAGTGCTTGACGCACCCTCCAGCCCTATTACGTTTCTCGCGAATTCAATCACAGCGCACTGCATCCCAAGGCAAATGCCGAAAAACGGTATGTTATTTTCACGGGCATAACGAATAGACTCAATTTTCCCACTGATTCCTCTATCACCGAACCCACCGGGGACAAGTATACCATCTACAGCGCCGAGAAACTCCTGAGCATTCCCTGAGTCAAGTTTCTCCGCATCAATGCGAACCGCTTGTACCAGATGGTTATGAAAAATACCGCCGTGAGTTAAGGCTTCATAAATACTCTTATATGCATCCTGCAGGTTAATATATTTTCCCACAACAGCGATTTTTATGGTTTTTTTCGCTGAACGCAGTACATCGACTATAGCTTCCCAGTCATTAAGCCTGCATTCATGCGGGGCAGTAAGCCGCAAACGGTCAAGTATAATGTCATCCATTTGCGCTTTACAAAACATCAACGGCAACTCATAAATACTTACAGCTACGTCTTTTTCGTCAAAAACTGCCTCAATGGGTATGTTACAGAAAAGAGATATTTTCTGTTTCAGTTCCTTGCGCATATGTTTTTCAGTACGGCAGATCAATATATCCGGCTGAATACCGATACTGCGCAGTTTTTCCACACTATGCTGGGTAGGTTTGGTCTTCATTTCACCAGCCGCCCGTATATATGGAACAAGCGTAAGGTGGATATACAGAACATTCTCAGGCCCCGCATCGAGCCTGAACTGCCTGATCGCCTCAAGGAACGGCAAACTTTCTATATCACCGACCGTTCCACCGATCTCAGTTATGACAACATCAATATCAGTGCGCCGTGAAAATATTTTTATCCGCCTTTTGATTTCATCAGTAATATGCGGAATAACCTGAACGGTTTTGCCTAAATACTTGCCGGCTCTCTCATTTTTGATTACTGACTCATAAATCTGGCCTGTTGTAGCATTATTGTGCAGAGTGCACTGCGTCGACGTAAAACGCTCATAATGACCGAGATCCAGATCAGTTTCCGCGCCGTCATCCGTCACATACACTTCTCCGTGCTGGTAAGGGCTCATAGTGCCGGGATCAACATTAATATACGGGTCAAATTTCTGAATTGTGACACGTAACCCCCTGCTCTCCAATAGCCGCCCGATTGAAGCGGCTGTTAAACCTTTACCGAGGGACGATACCACGCCGCCAGTAACAAAAATATATTTCTTCATATACGTTTTTCTACCTCCATGAGATCCGCAGGTGTATCGACGCCAATACTCTGATACGCAGTTACCACCGTTTTTATTTTATGTCCGTTTTCGAGTACCCGTAACTGTTCAAGGCGCTCCGCGTTTTCCAGAAACGACGAGCTATACGAAACAAAACGCAACAGGAAATCTTTTCTGTATCCATACAAGCCAATATGTTTATACCATTTACCCGGCTGGGTATCACGGATAAACGGTATCGGATAACGCGAAAAATACAACGCGTATCCATTAGCATCAATTACTGCTTTAACGATATTGGGATTTTTAACTTCTTCAGGATCGATTGTCTCTGTAACGGGAGTAACCATTTCGACCAAAGGATTATTGATCAGTTCTCCAGCAATAAGATTTATCACCGCAGGATTGATAAGAGGTTCATCTCCCTGAATATTAACAACAATCTCGCAATCAATATTCCGCACAGCTTCCGCAATACGGTCAGTCCCTGACTGATGGCCGCACGAGGTCATGACCGCAATACCGCCAAACCCCTCAACAACATCAACGATACGCTGGTCATCTGTAGCGACCAAAATGGTGTCCAGATATTCCGCCTGAGAACATCGTTCGTATACATGTTGTATGATCGGTTTGCCAGCCAGCATAGCCAGCGCTTTACCGGGAAATCGTGTAGACCCGTATCTTGCCGGTATTACTCCACAAACCCGTGTTTTATTTCGCTTTTGTATAGACATGAGTACATTCTCATTTGTGATTATTATGATATATTATCATGCTTATTCGTACATGTATACTGCTTATGCACGTATTCTGATAATTCTTGATTTATGCCTGCTGATCAACAAGATGTAAAATATACGATAACGATTCGCAAGGTGTGCCCGCGATATAATGGGGACACTTGCCGGGATGTTTTGCCAACAGAGTTTCCGCATCTTTATCATGGCGAATCAAAACAGAGATACAGCCGGCATTTAGCCCGGTAAGGACGTCTGACATCTTGTCCCCGACAAAAAATGATTTTCCACAGTCGATATCATACTTTCTTACCAACCGCATAACCATCTCCACATTCGGTTTGCGGCAGATACACTCCTCTTCAGGTGCATGAGGACAGTATTCAATGGCATCAACTGTGACCCCGGCATCAGTCATCCGTTTACACAACTCCTTATGTATAATAGAAAGCTGATGTTCAGAAAAATATCCGCGCCCGATACCTGACTGATTGGTTATGATGCATACAAGAAAACCGCGTTCCTGAAGCAGCCGCAGTTTTTCCAATACTCCTTCATAAAAAACAATCTGCCCAGGATCCGACAAATAGCCGGGATCATGAATTACGGTGCCATCCCTATCTAAAAAAACGGCACGCTTCATCCTTCAATACCGTTATCTTTCTGGTGCGTCCGTATGGCATTAAGCAGTTCATCAGGTTTTACAGAAGCAGTCCCCATTTTTCCGACTACAACACCCGCCGCGTAGTTAGAAAAATCAGCCGCCTCAGGCAATGTTGCCCCAGCAACTATTGCCGCAGTTAACGATGCAATAACCGTATCTCCGGCGCCGGAAACATCAAACACTTCGCGCGCCACCGTTGATATGGTATACGACGGCTGGCCTTTTTCAAACAGGCACATACCATGTTCACCGAGCGTGACCAATACCGAGTGAACACCCCACATATTGATCAAACCGTTCCCGATTTCAGGAAGACGCTCGATTCCGCTCGATTCCGGTTTGCCGTAAGCATCACAGGCTTCAGCATGATTTGGTGTAACAATATAAACCCCTTCAAGATTGAGCCTATGTCCCTTTTTCGGGTCAAGTGCCGTTATTATATGTGTGTTTTTAACCGCATTTAGCACACGGGACAACAATTCCTGAGTAAGGATACCTTTGCCGTAATCCTCAAATATAATGCCGTCAATAGAATCAAGGTTCTTTCTTACATAGGCTTCTATGCCGTCGACATATTCCGCTTCTATTTCCTGCACTTCTTCCCAGTCTATTCGTACAATCTGCTGGTGCTGGCCTATAACACGTGTTTTCAGGGTAGTAGGCCTGTCTTTAAACCGTATAATGCCATTAGTCTCAATAGATTTTTTTTCGAGTATGTCAATAATCTGGGCTCCAATATGATCATTTCCGATACCGCCGACCAGAGCAACATTAACTCCTAGGTCACGAAGGTTTCTCGCAACGTTTGCCGCACCGCCCGGCATATACGAGCGACGCTTCGCCTCAACTACCGGCACAGGCGCTTCGGGCGATATCCGGTATACTGATCCCCAGATAAACTCATCAAGCATCAGGTCGCCGATAACTAGTATGCGCTTATTTTTAAAACAGCTTATGATCGAGCTGGCCTTATCAACAGTAAGCCGATTCATAAATAAAAGCTCCGTTTTGCAGGTAACCAGAATTTATCTTATTCAACAGCGAATTGCGCGACAAAATCGCCGACTTCGGATGTTGAATACCCCATTTTGCCGGCTGAAAGGCTTTTCAATTTTGTCTGCAATGTTTTCACAACAGCTTTTTCTATACGCGAAGCGGCTTCAGTTTCGCCAAGTTCTTCCAGAAGCATCTGCATTGCGCTGATCGCCGCCAGCGGGTTGATAACTCCTTTTCCTGTATATTTAGGAGCAGACCCGCCAATCGGTTCAAACATAGAAACGCCTTCAGGGTTGATATTACCCCCTGCGGCAATCCCCATTCCGCCCTGAATCATGGCGCCAAGGTCTGTGATAATGTCGCCGAACATATTGCAGGTAACAATCACGTCAAACCATTCAGGATTTTTAACCATCCACATACAGGTCGCGTCGACATGAGCATAGTCTGTTTTAATATCTTTATATTCATCTCCAACTTCATAAAAGCAACGCTGCCATAAATCATGTGAGTAAGTCAAAACATTGGTTTTCGCGCACAATGTTAACTTTTTTTCCTGATTACGTTTACGGGTGTATTCATACGCGTAGCGAATACAGCGTTCAACGCCTTTGCGAGTATTAATCATCAACTGGGTCGCTACTTCGTCAGGAGTACCCTTTTTAAAGAAACCGCCGTTGCCGACATACAACCCTTCAGTATTCTCACGAACTACAACGAAATCTATTTCATTAGGCCCTTTATCACGAAGAGGAGTTTCCACATTCGGATACAACTTTACGGGGCGCAGATTGATATATTGGTCAAGGGTGAACCGCAGTTTCAATAAAATGCCGTGTTCGAGAATACCCGGTTTCACATCAGGATGACCAATAGCTCCAAGATAAATCGTGTCTGCCTGCCGCAGTTCGTTTATCGCGCTCTCCGGCATAGCCTCTCCAGTTCGCATATACCTTTCACCGCCGAAATCGTACTTTATCGTCTCATACTTGAACCCGCATTTCCGGCTCACTGCGTTCAGTACTTTCAATCCTTCCGCCACTACTTCAGGCCCGGTTCCGTCACCGCCAATAACAGCTATTTTATAGGTTTTGCTCATGATAAAGCTCCCTTACATATAAAATTATTTTTTATTGCGAACATAATTCATCAACCCGCCGGCATTCAGCAGTTCCTGCATAAACTCAGGCAGAGGTTGGGACTGATATGTCTGATTTCGTGTTGTATTTACGATAATCCCTGTTTCAAAATCAACACTGATAACATCGCCTTGCCGGATGCCGGCAGACGCTTCTTCGGACTCAAAAATGGGTAATCCGGTATTAAATGAATTCCGGAAAAATATGCGTGCGAACGATGACGCAACCACACACCCTATCCCGGATGCCTTTATGGATATAGGCGCGTGTTCACGGCTTGACCCGCATCCAAAATTTTTTCCGGCAACAATAATGTCGCCTTTCTGCACTTTGGAAGCAAACTGAGTGTCAGCGTCTTCCATGCAATGTTTTGCCAGTTCCGCCGGATCCGTCGTGTTTAAATACCGAGCTGGAATGATAACATCCGTATCAATGTCATCACCGAATTTCCAGACTTTGCCTTGGATTTTCATGAGACCTCACTTTCCTTAATATATAAAATTATAATTCAGCCGGACTACCAATTTTGCCCAATATGGCGGACGCCGCGCTAACCGCCGGGCTGGCAAGGTACACTTCGCTGTTTGGATGCCCCATACGTCCTACAAAATTCCTGTTTGTCGTAGCAACAGCGCGTTCCCCTTCAGCAAGAATTCCCATATGCCCGCCAAGGCACGGCCCGCATGTCGGAGTAGATATTGCCGCTCCCGCTTCAGCGAAGATCTCAAGTATTCCCTCTCGTAACGCTTCTTTATAGACCTGCGGCGTCGCAGGAAAAATGATCGTGCGAATTCCTTTCGCCACCTTGCGGCCTTTCAGTATGCTCGCCGCAACACGCAAATCATCAAGAAGCCCGTTCGTACATGATCCGATAACAACCTGATCGATAGTTACTTCACCAACTTCACTGATGCCGCGGGTATTTTCCGGCAAATGCGGAAACGCGACCTGAGGCTCAATCTTCGAGACATCATATTTCTTAACTTCAACATAATTCGCATCAGGATCTGATGCGTAATAACGCGGAGTACGTTCCGCGCGAGGATTAACAAAATCTTTCGTTATAGAGTCAGGCGCGATAATGCCGTTTTTCGCTCCGGCTTCAATCGCCATGTTAGCCATAGTCAACCTGCCGGACATCGGTAACGAGTCAATGGCGCTCCCGCAGAATTCCATAGATCTATACAACGCGCCGTCAACCCCGATATCGCCGATCGTGTATAAAATCAGGTCTTTGCCGCTAACCCACGGCTGAAGTTTACCTTCGTAAATAAATTTTATCGACTGCGGCACTCTGAGCCACACCTCTCCGGTTATCATGGCGGCGGCAAGGTCAGTACTGCCCACACCGGTTGAAAAAGCGCCAAGCGCCCCATACGTACAGGTATGGCTGTCTGCTCCGATTACCAGATCACCGGATGTGACAACACCCTGCTCCGGCAATAAGGAATGCTCTATGCCCATCTCACCTACTTCATAAAAATGAGTAATTCCGTACGCACGGGCAAAATCCCTGAGTTTTTTTACCTGCATAGCGGATTTAATATCCTTATTCGGGCAAAAATGGTCAGGAACAAGGACGATTCGGTCTTTGTCAAAAACGGCTTCAGCGTTCTGCTTATAAAACTCTTCTATCGCAATCGGAGCAGTAATATCGTTGCCAAGCGCGATATCCACTTTCGCGGATATATATTCACCAGCAACAACAGATTCCCGTCCTGCGTGTTGAGCAAGTATTTTTTCAGTAATTGTCATCCCCATACGGCATACTTCCTTCTTATTTAACTATTCAAACTAAAATTAGGATAAAATCATCTCAACCGCTTCTTCATCACAATTCGGGAAATGCTGGCAATTGATGCATTCACTCCAGACTTTATGCGGCAGGTCGTCTTTTGATATGGAAACAAAGCCCAGATTCTTGAAAAAATCCGACACATAGGTAAGCGCAAACACTTTACGCGCGCCGAATTCACGGGCTTCAGCAAGGCAGTACTCAACCAGCGTGCGTCCGATTCCCTTCCCGTGGTAGTCCTCCCGCACCGCCAGTGACTTTATCTCAGCAAGGTCGTTCCAGCAAAATTGCAGTCCGACGCATCCGACCACTGTACCTTCTTCATCCACAGCAACCCAGAAAATACGTATTTTTTCATATATATCTGCTATTGAACGAGGAAGAACAATCCGCCTCTGTGAATAAAAATCTATTAAGTCTTTTATTCCCTGAGCATGCTTCAAACTTGGTTTAATAATCGTAACATTACCCATCGTATTGTTTCCATTCTGTACTAAAGGATTAGCATAATATTGGATATAAAATTTAACTGAAAACTATACCACCGCAATCTCTTTACTGTCAATGTAATTATCTGCTCTGTACTGTTCAAAATAAAGCCAACAAACACCGAGGAACATGCCGGAAAATAGGATAATTATCTTTTCGTATTAAAACTTTTAGTGTATTGTTGGTCTAATTTTTGTGTAGTACCAATAACTTTACTATAAATCAGTTACGAAAGGACAATCAATGCCGTCTGATCATTCCACATATGAATTTGTTCAAGTAAATGACTCAAACGCTGTTCCTGAGTTTGGAATACGCAAGCCGCCATCTCCTAACTATATGCTCCATGCCGGATTATTCATCCTCACCTTTCTATCCACAACCGTCGCGGGAGTAACAATGAGCGGGATTCCAGCAGGAAGCTCTCTTCTATCGTTGTTTGCGCCGCAAAATTTCGTAAAAGGATTACTCTTTTCCGTCCCGTTAATGCTGATTTTACTGACTCATGAAATGGGACACTATTTCATGTCATTATACCATCGCGTCAGGGCAACATTACCATACTTCATCCCTGCTCCGACGATTATAGGCACTTTCGGGGCATTCATTAAGATGAAATCACCCATCTATAATAAACGAGCACTGCTGGATATTGGAGCCGCCGGCCCGCTGGCTGGATTTGTTGTTTCGATACCGGCAGTTATACTTGGACTGCACTTATCCGAGATAGTGCCTGCCACAGGACGGCACGGTTTACAACTCGGCTCTTCCATTATTGTAGAAATTCTGGCGTTTTTTTTCGCAAAAACACCACCGGCAGGGTTTGATATATTGATTCATCCAATTGGTTTTGCCGGGTGGATCGGGCTGTTTGTAACATCATTGAACCTTATCCCCATAGGGCAGTTAGACGGCGGGCATGTCGCTTATGCCTTGTTTGACGAAAAATGCACGCGTGTATCTCGGTTAATCCTGCTTGCGCTTGTCGGAATGGGGATTGTGTTCTGGTCAGGATGGCTGTTCTGGGCGCTGATAATCTATTTTCTTGGGACAACTCACCCGCCCGCAATACATCCGTACATTGAACTTGACAAACCACGTAAAATCCTCGCGATAAGTGTTTTAATTATCTTTATACTCACATTTATACCGACACCATTTTCATTGAACATGTAAGAGGCTTACAAACAACTGTTGACTCAGATGACGCCGGAGGATAAAATATTTTAAAAATTGATATAAGATTATAGAGGGTTTTTGATATGCGCATAGATAAAGATGCATTTGTGTTTTTTATACCTGTTATGATTGTTTCGGCAGTATTGTGTTTTTTTTATATTCCCGTCGCGATCGTCGGTTTGGTACTCGCCGGATATATCCTGTTTTTTTTCAGAGAACCGCACCGTGTGCCGCCAACTGGAGAAAAAGTAATTTTATCCGCCGCCGACGGTAAGGTCGTAGGTATCGATCAGGTCATTGAAAACGATTTTTTCGAAGAAAAAGTTACCCGTATAAGCATTTTCCTGTCGATATTCGATGTTCACATTAATTATTCACCAATCGCAGGAAAAGTATTAAAAACACAATATACTAAAGGTAAGTTTCACGCCGCGAATGCGAATAAGTCAGCTTTGCTTAACGAAAACAACATCATCGGAGTCTGCAACGAAGCCGGCGGACGCATTATGGTAAAACAAATCGCGGGGCTAATCGCTCGACGCATAGTATGCCGTTGTGCGCCCGGCGATAAGATGTTCGCAGGACAGCAAATCGGACTTATCCGATTCGGATCACGGGTTGAAGTTTACGTACCGTTGTCCACAAAAATATCCGTTAAAGTCGGTGACCGTGTTAAAGGCAGGTTAACCGTTCTGGGAGAACTGAAATAATGAGAAAAGTTGTCATATTACCCAATATTATTACTGCAATGAACCTGCTGTTCGGGGTTTTCGCTCTTATGCTTATCTATAATAATGACCTTTTTTCCGCAGCTATCTGCATTTTTTCCGCTATGTTATGCGATCTGATGGATGGACAGGTGGCACGGCGCCACAACGCAACATCTCAGTTCGGACTTGAATTTGATTCTCTCTCTGATTTAGTCTCGTTCGGCGTAGCGCCCAGCATGCTTGCTTTTTCGTTTGTTTTACGTGACATGAATGAGTTAGGTGTCTTTATAAGTGCGGCATACATTCTGGCATGCGGGCTTAGGCTCGCCCGTTTCAATGTTATGGCGCAATCATCAGGGAAAAAACATTTCTCCGGTTTGCCGTCTCCAGCCGCCGCAGGAGTTGTTTGCAGTTCATTTATGCTCATCTTGCGCCATGACTACAGTTTCGCGTATAAAATTTTTCCATTAACAGTACTTCTTGCCGGCGTGCTGATGGTCAGTTCAGTCAAATACCCTGTTCCTATTGGATTGATACTTTTTCTCAAAAACAAAATGAGTCCTCTCCCCCGATTACTGGTTGTTTCAGTATTCAGTGTTCTTGTATTTACAAGTACGGAAATTATGCTTTACGCTGTTTTTGCCGGATATGTTGCGTTTGGTTTGACACGCTCAATATCGGTGCTTTCCAGTAATCCCGTTAAAACTTCAATTCTTGAATTCGCCCGCAAGACATTTTCTCACAAGAAGTAAACTATAAATTTTCCGCACATAAAACGGTTCATGTTGGATATGATATTCCACGCCAGGTAATCTGCTTTTTCAGAATCACAGTCAGGCTGGAATGAATAAGGATGAACATAACCACTATACAGCCGAGCAAATGGCTTATGACATATATCCTGTTCGAATTTGACGCAGTATAAGCGTACATAATAATCGAATATATATATATCATCAAGGCGACAGCCCATGCTAGATGCATTGGCGCCAATGACAATAGTGACCACATTAACAGCAAATACGGCGATAATGAAAACAGAATAATCAGGACCACGCTGACACCCATTTTGACAATGTTTTTCTCAAGTCCATGATAAAAGATACGAACCCAGCCGCGCCATATATCTCTCAATGACGTATACATGTGTGTCTTATACAGTTTCGGACCCCAGAGTGCTCTCAGACGCAAGCCATTATCCTTAATACGGCGCGCAAGAGCAAGATCTTCAAGCAGAGCTTCTCTAACAGACTGATGCCCATCGATTTTAACATAGGCGTCTTTACGCATCATAATAAACTGACCGTTGGCATACGAACAACGTGAATCCTGACTGTTAATCTTTTCTATCGGATACCATACCATCAGTACCGCCCCGGCGATCGGCATAATAACATTTTCCCAGAAACTGGCTGTAACAAGATGAGGATTAACACTGAGCAGATCAACTGAGTTCTGAACTGAATACGCGAGTGCTGTCTCAATACATTCTGGTTCATGATAGGTGTCAGCATCGGTGAAAACCAGAAAATCTCCCCTTGCACGCTGAACGCCGTTATGAAGCGCATGATTTTTGCCAGACCATCCCTCAGGGCACTGTTTAATATTAATCAACGTAACATTCTGATGACAGGCCGCGATCTCACTTACGACATTCGCGGTGTTGTCTGTTGAACGGTCATTGACAACAATTATCTCATAGTCTGAATATGTCTGCTTTAACAGCGAATTGATACACCGCGCTATATTTTTTTCTTCATTTCGGGCAGGTATAAGAACGGAAACAAATGGCATTTTCCCTGCGGTTCGGTACGATAGCGGATTCAGGAAGTATTCCGGCTTCAACGACCGTTTCACCCGGAAGAACCTGAACGTCCATACCATACATAAAATCGCCAAACTTATATAAAACAATTTTTCCATATAATCGGTTTACCTTATCCTGTTGAAATTACTCTATTCGATTAACAATAGTTTCCGGCAAGACAACGCTGGATTTCTGTTTCAGCTTTTTCATCCATGTTCTGGAGAATAACAATACTCCCGTCTCTTCCACTGTTCGAGATGCGTAGTAAAAAGTACTATTCTTCTGATTTCTGATTTCAAATTCATGAATAGAATCATTATCAGTAACAACCGATATCACAATACGCGGCGTCTTACTAATATTTTCGTTTTGCTGGGGTACCACTGCATCATGAATCTTCATATCCTGCAAAAAATGATAAAATTCGCAAATGCTTTTTTCCTGAGCAGGAGATATATCCGACGATATCGGAGACCATTTCACTGTTTTGGTATCGCGTTTCCAGCCTACTGTCATATCCTGAATAGTAACTGAAATCATACTGACCTTGTCATAAGGAGCGTCAAATATGGATTTTTTCAGCCATTTTTGTAAAGGCTGGTTTACCATGGTAATGATATACGGAACACACAGAACACACTCTTTCTGCTCAGTACGGAGTATATAACAGCTTTGGTAATCCTCGCCTGCTTTCTTTACCGAAAAACGTTTTTCCTTGCCTTCTTGCCTCAGCGATACATCAGTGCCCTGACATTTCTCTGATTCGGCCAGCACTTTTTTGTTTTTATCCCTGACATGCGAAAACGTCACATTCGCAATCTGAGTAAGAAACTGCATAATTACTTCGTTATCGCATAAAAAAGTACTGCCTTCCGTTTCCAAAATCCATGTCTGAGGAGCGCTTTGAGAAAATACATATTCGGGGTAACCTGCCTGAGCAATCACAATGCGGTCAACCTGATAAGGATTGACATCAGGAAAAACACGTTCCGCTTTACAACGTGAACACCCTGCTAAAAATAGTAATATGACACACTGGCAGAAAAGGATTAGCTGTTTCATATCATGATTTGGAAATCATTGTTTCATACATTCTTTTTTCCCGTTTACGCCAGTACATCCTGAACAGCCCGGCAGAAATAACCATCAGGGAAACTCCGAATATATTGATGAATTTAATGAAAGATATAACTTTTTCAGATAATTCTCGAACAGGGCGTTCCGTAACATTCCTTGTACGGATGCCGATCAGGTCTTCACCCTGTGTGAGCCAATCGACCGCGTTCAGGAAAAAAACAGCGTTCGAGTTGAACCTGCGTAACGAATCTGTCGTTATAAAGTACGATCCGCCAATAACCATAATATTGGTTGTTGGGCTGTACTCTATGATCTGCTCCGGCTCTGATTGTTCCGCAGGTGGTTCAGCCTGTTCAGGGGTTTCCTCACTCTTTTGCGCAGGAGGTATTTCTTTTCCGGCGAAATAACTGCTAAATGAATTTTCCACTATCGCGGCAAGAATGTACTGCGCTTCCTGATCGGGCGGCACATTGAAATCCTGTTTTGGGTTGAGGTCATACCTCCCTTTCTGTGTCCACGCATTTTCACTGGACTGAACAAGCTTAATTACTGAAGCGTCTTTGACTTTCCGTTCAATAAGGTCTATTGAACTCGTCCATGGAAAGGTCAGCGTTTCCAATCCTCGTACAATGGGATTCGTGGTATCAAAGTTCTGTTTAAATGCCTTGACAAAATAAGGATAATTCACCGTGGTTATATATTGAACCACATTATTGGGTGATTCACTGTATGTAAGCCGATCATTAAAGCGATCCAGCACCATATCATTATTGACTTTAATACCATATGACTCAAGAAGTTTGTTAATTGAGAGATTTAACGGAGTGGCAATGAGCCCCATTTCAAGGTTTAGCTCTGCCATATCCAGCAGAACCATCAGCTTTCCACCCCTCATAACAAACTGGTCGATTGCGAACAAATCCCGTTCCGAAAAATCCGTACGGGGCCCCCCGATAATAAGGGTATCTATCTCATCAGATACCAGTTGCCCGTTCTCTAAAGAGACCGTTTTCGTTTCGTACTGCTGATCGATGGCGCCTTTAATCAAAGCGTAATCTTTGTTTATATCCCTTTCGCCATGCCCTGTCAGAAAACCAACTGTGGGAATTGTCTCCATGACTACTTTCTTGATGGCTGACGTCAGGTCATATTCGAGATTATCAACATTTTGCACGATTGGCAGTACTTCATGTTTAGTTTCATAAAAAATACCGATCCCGAGATATCCGTTTTTAACTTCAACTTTGTCTTTCTCTCGAAATGTCATCTGTACCTGAGGGATGCCAATGCTCTGAACCTGTCTCGCCAGTTCTTCATCCTCACCCGGGTCCTCGCGCTTCACAACTATATTGCCGCCGGAATACGCCCTGTATTCATCGAGCAAATCCTTGACCTGCTGTTCCCGGATACGCATCACAGGAGGCAGATTTTTAGAAAAATAGAGTTTGATAGTAATAATATCATCAAGCTTTGACAGCACATTCTTTGTCGAGTCGGAAATCGTATACTGTTTTGATTCGGTTAGATCCCATCGCACAAATTTACGCACAGAAATCCCGTTTATAATGACGATGATACCCAGAACAACCAGCGTTGTTAAAAGCGCCTGAGCAGCATAAGTTAATTTACGTTGTTTCATCTTTCGCTCCCTTACCATTTTCGACTTTCAAGTGATTTAACATTCAGAAAAAGGAAGAAAAATATAAAAGAAAAATAATAAATCAGGTCGCGTGAATCAATCACTCCGCGGCTGATGCTCATAAAGTGCGAGCCGAATCCCAGATACTCAAATAAAGGAACAATCGCGTTTGGTATGGCATACAAGACAAAATGCTCGCCGACAATCAGAAAGATAAATGATACCAACAAAGAAAGAATAAACGCCACTATCTGATTTTCGGTCAGAGACGAGATAAACAATCCCAAAGATAAAAATGCAGTTCCCATCAGAATGGTACCTATATACCCGCCAATGATCGGACCCCAGTCAGGGTCGCCAGTATACGATACTGTCATAGGCACCGATATTGTCAGGGCGATGCAGACTGCGAGAAACGCAAAACTGGCAAGAAATTTACCAATAACCGCTTCATAGTCCTTAACCGGTAAAGTCATCAACATTTCCATGGTTCCCATTTTCTTTTCCTCCGCCCATACCCTCATAGTAACGGCAGGCACAAAGAAGAGAAATATCCATGGCATACGCGCGATAAAGACACGCATTGATGCTTCTTTATCAAGAAAATACATATTGAAGAACAACCAGTTGCTCAGTATAAGAAAAATAGTAATCAACACATAGGCAACCGGCGAGACAAAATAACTTTTAAATTCTTTTTTTGCAATAGCCGCAATTATCCTCATAACCCCACTCCCATTAATTGTCGCCTGTTGTTAATTTAAGAAATACGTCTTCAAGGCTTAACTGTTCCGACCTAATTTCGCTGAGTACCCATCCCCTTTCAACAGCGAGTTGAAATACGGACGCTCCGCAATCTTTCTGAGATTTGTCGATGACCAGTCTATAGGAATACCGCCCGCCTGAATGCGAGATACATTCAGAAGCTTTAATAACATTAATATTTGCGAAAGTTGACTCGATATCACTTTGTTTTGCGGTAATAGCAACGTAGAGGACAGAATCACCTGCCGCCTCGTTCTGCAATTCATCAGGGGTACCCGATGCAACAAGTTTTCCTTCATTAATAATCATAACTCTATCGCAGGTCGCGGATACTTCAGGAAGAATATGAGTGCTGAGAATAATGGTTTTCTCCTTGCCCAGCTCCTTAATGAGCTGTCGGATCTCAATGATCTGATTCGGATCCAAGCCGGACGTCGGTTCATCAAGAATCAGTATTGCAGGGTCGTGGATCATTGCCTGAGCAAGACCCACACGCTGTTTGTATCCTTTTGACAGTGCGCCGATATCTTTTTTTAGCACTCCACGCAGACTGCACACATCAATCATCCTTTTTATACGGCTCGCACGCTGTGCTTGAGGAATACGCCTCATTTCAGCAATATACGACAGGTAATCCTCAACCATCATATCAGTATACAATGGTGTACTCTCCGGCAAATAGCCGATACGTTCCCGAACCGCAAGGGGATCTTCAAGAATATCAAAGCCATCAACAGTCGCTGTACCGCTCGTAGGCGGCATAAAACAGGTAAGTACTTTCATGGTGGTGGTTTTGCCCGCTCCATTTGGACCGAGGAACCCGAGTACTTCACCTTTCTTTACGGAAAAACTCACATCATTTACCGCAATGGTCGTACCATAGTTTCTGGTTAGATTTTTAACCTCGATCATAGTTTCACTCCTTCATGCCCGACATTTCAGTACATTGTTTATAGAGAGTTTAGCTAATTACAATGAAAAAATATGGAGACGATATACATTTTCCAAATACTAAGACAGAATACTTATACTATTCTAATGAACTTGTAAAGTAAAAATTTATTACAATAGATACTATGGATAGAGTTATAACGATGTATCCAGCAACCTCATTCGGCCTATAAAGGTCTTTAATGACATAGCCGGAGCGGCATCAACAACAGTACCCGTACCCCTGGAAAAAATACGGATATCCTTGCCGAGTATACGAGCAACGGCCGCAAGGTTCTGAACATGATCTACCTGTGACTCAATCAGTGAGTCCGATCCCCATTCGCCTGATATAGAGCTAAACCGCAGCATATTAAACAATTCGGTACCCATTGAATCTCGTAACTGGTTATCAAGATCAGCAAATAATGAAGTTTGAAAGAAACCGGTGTTAAAGCCGGTAAATTTTGAATCCATATAAAAATCTATCAATTCATCAATAAAATGATAGTCATCCCTGAAATCTATATCCCAGAAATATTCGATTTCCGTTCGCATTTCTTCAAACGTCTTACGTCCTACGGTATCCTCAAATTTCCGAGTAATCGCTTCCAGTCCGTTGCTATGAACAATCAGATGCCCCAGCTCACGGGCATAAGCCCTTAAAAGGATCTGGTGGTAGCGGTAACCATTAACTTTCGATAAAACACGCAGTTTATCAAGATCGCCGACAATCCTTTCGTCATCGGTCAGTTCCATCAGAGCTTCAAAATCCTCAGGTAAAATACCAGCATTCAATAGTTCCCTGCGATGATCCGCAATTGAGGCTATCTCAGCACGGCTAATGCGCGACTGGGCTATGATGCGTTCTTTTACCGCACCCTTCTGTATAGCCTCAATTATCATTTCCCGGGTGACCATTGCATCAGGTTTCCAGTTGATTTGCGAAGGATCTATCACCAGAACCATGGTTTTACCTGGGGCAAGCTGATTTCTGAGAGTGGATAATACAAATTCCCCGCTGCCGATTGGATAATCACGTTGAAGAGACCCGTCCGAACCCCGATAAGGCTGGACATAATATAGATCTGATTTCTCCAGCAACACGATTCTGTATTTCTTTCGTTCGAGAGAGGGCATTTCAAGGTTCAAACGTATACGCCCGTTTTCAACCTTGGCGGTTCTAAATCTGATATTTTCAGTTATGTCATCGGAGCCCCAAATTGGTATTGGACGAATCGACACTGGCGACTTATCTCCTGTTTCTTTTGGAACCGGCGCGCTTTTCTCTATTTGTCTTTCAGGTTTTGGAGCAGGGGCTTGTGAAGGAGCTCCGGGCAATGAGCTCAGATCAATCGTATCTTTCAAGGCTGTTTCAAAACCTTTGGGCAACGGTGTTCCGATAAAACGGGAATACCCAGATTCCATCACACGCAACGCGATATAATAAGAAGCAGTACCCGCCATTGATGGAGTTGAATTAAAAAACTGAATATTCTCAGTGGCATAAGGCATACTTCCTCCGCCATAGACGTTTTTGTATGTTTTATGTACCGTCGCAAGCCCGTCAAGCAGTTCCCGCATAAGACGCAAAGCGTATTCTCGCCTCTGAGGATTTTTGGTAGATTGTATATAGTTATGCAAAAAGACAATGCCGCCTGAGGTCGATTCCGGCTGAATCATCTTTTCCAAAATAGCACGCTGGGCAATTGTAAAATCGACATATTGATCTTTATAATCACTGGAAAAGAAAATCAGCCCTTTAGCTGGTTTCGGCAAATCGACCCTGCTTACCTTGTTCCCTGCCATAAACTCAATAGAGTTAATTACAGTGGTAAACTCATTGCTCAGTATCTGTACACTTTCCCAAGCGATTTCTTCATCCAGTCCGATAAAAGTCGATGCCAGCCATGTATAATGATCTACCGCACGAGACCAGTTAATACTTCCATCAGCGCCGATTTGGGTAGGCCAGTGTTTACCTTTACGGGCAGTATTGCTTGCCTGCATGATTAGCGCATGACGTGTTTTCAGTTCAGAACGCAACGTCTGTTCCCTGCCCGGGCGGTGCGCGTCAATAACCTCGGTCATCAACCGTAATAAATCGATAAAATCAGCATTATGTTCGGTAACAGCAGAATTGTTTATGGTATTTAATCTACTTACATTACTGTAAATATTATAGCCGCCCTGCGCCAGCCCGTTTGGATGGGCATAACCGGCACGTATAAATCCATAGGCAGGATTATCTTTTTCGAGTACCTGCAAAGGAAAAACCGATTCCCGCACATAACGGGTCAGTTCATCGTAATATTGGAGGTCGCCTGATTCCCGCATATACGCATACATGGCTTTCAGAGGCCATAATGTGTTGCCCATCGGCTCACGAGGATCAATAAACATATCGCCCCGGGTATTATATGAAAAATGGAATAATCCCTTATATCCCTTTCGCTTTTCTGCCCTGATAATAGACATAAACGTATCTACGGCTCTGCGTGCGGGGGCGTAATCCTTATCGACAAGAGCGGTGTATAAACCTAAGGACGCATCGTAAGGCCATACCCTGCCTGACTTGGCAATATATGTGGAATTCGGATTATTCGTGTTCTGATAACTCTGCCAAAGACCGCTGAATGATATATCCAACTGTTCATTTTTACTGCCGCTCAGGATTGCACTTTGCCCCTCAATCCAGCTTTTAAGTTCGGGTGAAACTGACCTGTATTCCTGAATTATAGCTTTCAGTTCCTGATCCACAACACCTGTAGAATCGCCGGCGTACGCAGGAGCAACTGTTGATATTGACTGCGGCAACCCAACACGGCTCAGAAACTGAGGCAACTGCACATCAGCGCCAAGCACTATCATCAGTAAAAATATAAACAAGGCATTTTTAGCGGCAGGAACAATGCTATGTTTAGCCAGATCCGTAAAAAACGATGTACTGCGCGGAATATCAAACATCGTCAACTGATAGCCACGATCCGCAACCATAACGCTGTTGGTTATTGTATAACCCGGCAAATTATGCAGGACAGACCGTTCAACATCCGAAAGTTCTGCTCCGTCAGGGATCAACTGAACACCTACCCGTTGGTCACCGATGCTGAAAACCATAACAATTCCCTGCCCGCCGGCAACAGGTACATAATCGAGCAATGCAGGCATAGCCGGTATTGCGGAATTGCCCGGCAGTCCAAGAAAATCGTTAATCATCTGATGGCTAACCGGATTTGCCGCACTGTAAATAGTGTCCAACCGCTCTATAATATCCGTTTTGGAAATGCCCTGCGCTTCTCCTTTTTCAACAGATAACGCGGTGCCGAGCATCAAAGCCAACTGCCTTGCCACCATCGGCTTAATCGCAGTCTGACGATCTGGTAACGCCGCGACTGACTGCGCCACCAGCGGAGCAACTATGGTTGACCATGAATAATAGAGAAACTTTTCCAGTGATGAAAATTTCCCTTCCATATGATCGTTATATGAAATATCTCTCTTAAAATCACTGGAAAGTTCAAGGTGAGGCATTACTACTGATACACGAAATCCCTGTTCAGCCAGTAAAGCGGCTATATCGCGATGATATCCGCCAACCACCAGAATAGCTGTTTCGCCCGGTTGAACGTCAGCATAGAGACGCTGAAACATGGATGTATTTCGACCCTCAGCGGACTGAAAAAAAGCGACAACCCTCTGCTGTAAATCATTTAGCCGCGCAACCGCGCCCGACATCCTCAAACACCGTTCAGGAGTAAGTGATGCCGCCTGCCACTCAAGAAAATCCACAATCTGCTCAACGCTAAAGGACTCAACGTCAAAAAAATTGAATTCTCCGGGACTCAAGTTTAAACTGTATCCTTTATACAAACCGAGAAGCTGGTTTCGAAAAGAAAATTGTTCCGCATATGCAGTCCCCTCAGAACTCAGCTTTTTGTACCCATCAAGAATTGCATGGTATAACACATCTGAAGAAACAGATCTCATGGCGGTGTAATGGCGATAATATTCTTCCACTGCCTGCCATGCACTAGGATTTAAACCATCGGCAACACGATGTAACAGCGAATAGGCGTTTTCCAAAAATTCATCAGCATCACTTTCCAGATAAATCTGCTTTAAAACAGTGTTTATCTCGGCAATAAATTCCTCGTCATTGACACGTGTCTTTTTGAGTTCCATAAGCAGTGATTTAACGAGGTTATCCATCTTCTGCCCATGTCGCGCAAGGAAAGCAAAATGCGCAAGTTCAGGAAATTCGACATTATTATCTGTGATACGGGCATAATATTTTTGAGTAAGAGAATTTACAAAGGACAGTATATCACTGCCATCAAGTACGATATTTCTATACTCCTCATCAAGTCCCTCATCTATCTCCCAGCCGGAAGATATCATCCATTTTGTATAACAGGTAATCAGTTCTCGTAATTGCCCTGATATGTCCAGCCTGCGCAACTCTTTTAGTTGTGTTAGATTTTCGTTATAATCCTCAATAAATTCTGCACCTTTACAGGAAACGTCCTGTTCAGAGGTGGCGCAAAAATACTCTGCTCCGGTAAAAAAACCATTTTCAAGCAGAAAACGTGATATGGATTCGTTAATGAAAAGATCATCGCCAAAAGAAAACCAATCCTTTTGAATTTCACCTGAAGCACCTTCAAGATAGATCGTATTCACATTTTTAGTCAGCGTTAAATGCCGCATGAGGTGAGATATGTTAAACTGAGCGGATAAATTGCTGTGCGCATCAACGATCACAACAACTTCCCTGCTGTTTTGCTTGTCGTAGTTATAACATTCAACAACTTCTCCATAACTTCCTGGTAAATTATAAGTTACAGAAAAAGCCCCTGTCTGAGGCGATTGCGTTTTCTCAACCGCATAAAGGTAATATGGCTGAAAAATCAAAATATAACTAATAAGTACGGATATAACAGACCTGATTTCCATGAATCTCTTACGATGTCTAGATTTAGTGGTTCGGTTTAATAAAAACAAATTTCTAAAGCAATATTTTATTAATTGTTATTATACAGAAAATTAACTTGATTGGCAAGTTTCCGATGCACGCAGGAAAGAAGACGAACGGTTACGGTATTATGATACAGGCGACGCTGAAGAGACAGGAAAATAGATAGAGAAACGGGTTCCCTTGCCCAATTCGCTCTGCACATGAATTGTTCCGTTGAGAGACTCTACTATCTTTTTAGTTATAGCTAAACCAAGCCCTGTGCCTTCAGTAGCCCGCACATAAGGATGGTTAACTCGGTAAAATTCATTAAAAACTTTATCAAGCTGATCTTCTGGGATACCGATACCTGTATCCGCGACAATTATTTCAACCGCATTTTCCATAATTTCAAGTTGACGCCCGTGCCCAAATGGATAAATTCGCTCAGGCATTTCAGTATGTGTCGCGTATCCTGCCTGAATAATGACTTTGCCGTTATCCGAAGTATATTTGATCGCATTATTTATAATATTGTCGAACACCTTAAACAGCTTATCATACGTACCCTGAACAAAAATATTCGTATCTGCAAACTGTGTTTCGATTAAGATATGTTTTTGTAAAGCCTGTTG
>QZJZ01000079.1 GCA_003599815.1 Candidatus Auribacter fodinae | reverse complement strand
GTCATTAACCGAGATGTAATTGATTGTATCCCGCCATATCAAAAAATCTCAATTATTCCTGTATATCTTGACTTAATCAAACAAGGCTTCAAAATAAATTGTTTTGATTATGCGGAAGGACATTGGTATGATATAGGTACTATACAATCTTATACGCAAGCTAATCAATCTTTGCTTGAAAGTAGAAAAGTTGATCTCGTCACAGGACAAACTTCCCGCCTGTCTGAGTCAGTGAAATGCACCGGATATGTTGTTATTGGCGATGGAGTCGTTGTCGAAGATGATGTCGAACTGAACAATACTATTATCTGGGATAATGTTCTGATCAAAAAAGGGGTGCGGTTATCTGAGTGTATTGTGACGGATAATGTTGTTGTAGCTGCATCACATACGGAGTGTCTTTTATTAGAATGAAACCTGAAAAGGCCGCGATTCGGCATTATACTAAAACATTGTTTGAAATGAGCAGGCCGCATGTTGAGTTGTTGTGCGGTGACGGATCTGACCGCAAATATTACAGGGTAAATGACCGGCTCTCGTCAGTTATCCTAATGGAGTATGGCGTTGATAAAGTTGAGAATGACTATTATGTGCCAATCCATTCATTTTTATCAAAGCTTAATGTACCTGTTCCCAAATTACTGCATTTTAATGAAGATAAACGGTGGGTGTATCTTGAAGACCTTGGTGATGTGAGCTTATATGAGTTTGTGAAATGTGCGGATCAGTATACGATTATTGAAATCTATAAAAAAGTAATGGCATACGCCATGCGAATATGGAAAGAGGGACATGAGTTATTTATTAAAGAACCGGTTATAACAGAAAAAGGTTTTGGATATGATCTGTATGCATGGGAACACGCATATTTTATTGATAACTATGTCAGGATGTACAGAGGATTTGACGGTCCTTTACCAGTTGTTGAGGATTCGTTAAAACGCCTTATCAGAAAATTGGAACAATATCAAAACACTTTAATACACAGAGATTTGCAATCTAAGAATATTTTTATCAAAAATCATGAGGTTTATTTTATTGACTTTCAGGGGTTACGCCCGGGATTGCCGTTATATGATCTGGCTTCATTGATTTGCGACCCCTATGTTCATCTTGACGATGTTGTGCGTGACGAACTGCTGAACTATTTTTATACAACCTATGGCACTTTATTAAAGTTTAGTTCGATCAAGGAATTTTATGAACTGTTCGCTTTATGTACCACTCAACGCTTACTGCAAGCTCTTGGAGCATATTGCTTTTTGGGAATAAAAAAGAAAAAAACTCATTTTTTGCAGTATATCACTCCTGCTGAGTCCTTACTGAAGGAAACCGTGGAAAAAATTGGGTTCCTATCTGAATTGGCAAAAATAATATAAACAATTCTTTCAGAGATTGCTATGGATTTAAACGGGATATCCGGTTTACTAGACGCGAATGAAACATGTGCATTATTTTTGTCAACAAAGAATGCCTCTCCGCAATTTGAATCGATGATATTTTATGATGTAGAAGCTTATATTTATGCATATACGCCGGAAGATATAGGTGTTGCCCTTGTGCAAATTGCGGAATATTCAAAACGAGGCTTTTGGGTTGCTGGATATATAACCTACGAAGCAGGGTACGGATTTGAACATCGGTTTCTCTCACACATAACCACTTCTATCGATCCGTTGATAATGTTTGTTGCCTACAAAAAAGCATGCATGATTCGCGATGATACAACCAGTATATTACACTGGTTAAATTTTGTGTCTCAGCAAAAGCAATATTCATTGTCGGCTCTAAAAAAAACACTAACGTACGAGAAATATTCTGAAGACATTCAATCTATCCATAGATATATTGCCAACGGTGATGTCTATCAGATTAATTATACATTCCCGTATTCCTTTAAATGTGAAGGAGATACATTTGCATTATTTGCCGAATTACATCTTAAACAGCCCGTTAGCTTTTCTGCATACATATCTGATCATTCCCGAACAGTTATGTCATTGTCTCCTGAACTCTTTTTTTCAGTCACCGACGGAAAAATTATAACAAAGCCAATGAAGGGGACAATTGCTCGAGGGCGCAATTGTATAAACGACAACTATCAGGCTGAAGAGCTCAGAACTTCTGTTAAGAATCGTGCTGAAAATATCATGATTGTGGATTTACTGAGAAATGACCTTGGCAAAATATGTAAAACAGGTAGTGTTGTTACATCAAAACTGTTTGATGTAGAAAAATATAAAAGACTTATGCAGATGACATCCACTGTTCATGGATCTCTTGTTGAGAATGTATCGGTAAAAGATATTTTCTCCAGTATATTTCCCTCGGGATCTGTTACCGGAGCGCCAAAGATTCGTGCGATGGAGATAATACACGATCTGGAAGTTGTTCCTCGCGGCATTTATACGGGATCAATTGGATATGTTTTGCCGGATAGCCTCATGATGTTTAATGTCGCAATACGCACGATAGTGGTTGATAATGCGACGCGTTCTGCCAGTATGGGAATCGGTAGCGGAATTGTCGCTGATTCATTGCCTGATGATGAATATCTTGAATGCGAATTAAAAGCTGAATCTTTGTTGGCAGGAATATCTGTCACATCACTTTTTGAAACAATTCTTTTCGAGGATAATGATTTCTATCTTATTGATTATCATATTGATAGATTGCTTGATAGCGCTCAGTACTTTGATATTCCGTTAACAAGGAGCGCAGTTGTCTCGTATCTTAATAATCTGAAAAATGAACTTCGTAAGAACTGTTCATATAGAATACGGATAATCGTTGATCAATGGGGATGCATTACTTCAGAAAGCAGGGATTATCATTCTGATGATGGTGCGAAAGATATTATCATATCAGCCGTCGCGACAAGCTCGAATGATATTTTTTTGTTTCATAAGACGACGCATCGATCTTTATATAACAAGGAGTATGCCCATTATTCAGGGAAAGGTTATTTTGATGTGATATATCTTAATGAGAATAAATATATTACCGAAGGTGCAATTTCAAATATTTTTATTTTGAAAAATGATGTATATTATACTCCGCCAGTTGAATGCGGACTGCTGGCGGGTACATATCGAAGATATCTTCTCGAAAAGAGTACTCTAAAGACACGGGAAAAACTATTAAGGGTGGATGATGTGTCTGATGCGGATGGCGTGTTTATGTGTAATTCGGTACGGAAGCTGACCAGAATAAATAGAGTGTATGCTGACGATGGCAGTTTAATATATGATGCGCAAATGAAGTCTAGGGATGAGAAGTAATGAAAAAAGTATTTATTCGGGTCTGGGGCTGTCAGATGAATTTTTATGATGCTGACCTGATACGTGACCTTTTACTTTCTGCAGGTTATGAACTTGTTGAATACGAAAAAGATGCACAGATTATTCTACTGCATACCTGTAGTGTCAGGGATATGGCTGAACAAAAAGTCCTGAATAAAATTGATGACCTTGTCGGCAAGAAAAAGTCTCATAAATTAAAGACGATTATCGGTATAACCGGCTGTATGGCTGAAAACAGGGCAGGTGATATTCGCGAAAGATACCCTGAGGTAAACATATTATGCGGGCCGGGGAGTTATACTGATCTGCCTGTTATGCTCGAGCGAGCATGCTCCAATCAGGGGCATGAGGAATCTCTTGGCTTTGAGTCTGATCGGTCGTATCCGGTTTTCGTTCCGCACGATAAGCGTTTGCAGTCATATGTAGCGGTTATGAGAGGGTGCAATAACTTCTGTTCATATTGTATTGTGCCATATGTTCGAGGGCATGAGGCAAGCAGGCCGATGAATGAAATAAAAGATGAAGTGCGCGGCTTGCTGGATGCCGGCGTTAAAGATATAACTCTCCTTGGGCAGAATGTAAATTCATACGGGCTTGAATTCCATTATAATTTTGTTGATTTACTTGAAGCCCTTAATACCTTCTCAGAAAAATTTCGGATCAGATTTGTGACATCCCATCCGAAGGACGCTACCGATGAATTGTTTAAGGCTATGCGAGATTTGGATAAAATAACACCTTATCTGCATCTTCCATTGCAGTCGGGTTCTGATCGGATACTAGCAAAAATGAATAGAAAGTATACACGAACAGATTATTATAAAAAGATCGATAGCGCAAAAAGCATTGTACCGGATATATCCCTGTCATCAGATTTTATAGTTGGATTTCCCGGTGAATCGGAGGATGATTTTAAACAGACTATAGAAGCGATGAAGTATGTATCATATGATTCAGCATTTATTTTTAAATATTCCACACGAACCGGCACCGTTGCCGCAACATATGATGATGATGTTCTTCAATCCGTTAAGGAAGAACGTAATCAAATTTTGCTTGATTTGCAATCGGATATCAGTCTGAAACAGAATAAAGGGTATGTCGGTAAAACACTTGAAGTTCTTGTTGAGGGGAAAAGCAAACGGAATTCACGGAGGCTAACGGGTCGCTCGCCTCAGTTTAAACAAGTCATGTTTGAAGGAGACGAAAGTCTAGTCGGCAGTTTTGTCCCTGTCAGGATTACGCGGGTGACGCCATTGACTCTATTCGGGAATTATATTGATGAATAAAAATGACAATTCACTCACGCCAATGATGAAACAATACCAGGAAATGAAAAAACGTATTCCCGGAGCGATATTACTGTTTCGGCTGGGTGATTTTTATGAGATGTTTTATGATGATGCGAAAGTTGCATCAGGCGTGCTCGAAATCGCGTTGACATCACGTGAGGGAGGACAAAACGGCAGGTATCCGATGTGCGGGTTCCCATATCATGCGGCGGCCGCCTATATACCGAAACTTGTGAAAGCAGGTCACAAACTTGCTATCTGCGAACAGGTTGAAGATCCTAAAACAGCAAAAGGAATAGTTAAGCGGGAGATTACAAAAGTCATAACGCCGGGTACTGCGATTGATGAGAATCTCGTCTCTGATAAGCAAAGTAACTATCTCGTTGCAATTAATCGATGTAAAACATCATATGGTATCGCCCTTGTTGAACTTTCAACAGGTGAGTTTAAAGTCACACAGGTGTATAATGACCATGACCTGTTCAGTGAGTTGTTTCGTGTTCGCCCGAAAGAATTTGTTGTCCCTGAATATCTGCAGTCCGATAAAGTTTTTTTAAAAACTCTTAGCGATAATTGTCCGACGGCGACTATTAATCCTTATTCTGAGTGGATATTTGAAGCGCATTCTGCGCAAACATTTCTGCGTGAATTTCTAGGAACATATACTCTTGAAGGATATGGTATCGAAGACAATAGCCCTGTTATAGGCGCCGCGGCAGGGGCGCTACATTATCTGAAAGATAACCTGTATACCGCCATTGAGCATATCAATACAATAAATCATTATTCCTTAAACGATTACATGATTATCGATCCTATTTCACAGCGCAATCTGGAATTGCTTGAGCCTCTGCGTGTCGGGTCTGCAAGCAACACACTTTTCTCCATTTTGGATTTTACGTCTACTCCGATGGGTGGAAGGTTATTTAAGTCATGGCTTACATCTCCTCTGATTGAAAAAGAAAAAATTCATGCACGACAGGATGGTGTCGCTCAATTGGTTGAAAATAAGCAGGTAATTACCACATTGAGCACATACTTAAAACGAGTGCGTGATCTTGAGCGTATTATATCTCGGTGCGGGTTAAAGCAGGTTTCTACCAGAGACATGGTGGTTCTACGTGAGTCATTGAAACAGATTCCTTTTCTAAAGGAGATATTGAAAGATTTTAATAGTCTTCTATTATCCTCTATTAATGAAGGACTTAAAGACTTACCAAGCGTAGTTCAACTGCTGGATTCTGCGATTGTCGATGAACCGCCTGTTACCTTGAAAGACGGGGGTGTGATTAAAGAAGGATATGACACTGAATTGGATGAGATTCGCAACATCAGTATTCATGGACAACAATGGATGGCTGACCTTCAGCAAAAAGAAATAGAGCGTACCGGTATTAAATCTTTGAAAGTCAGATATAACAAGGTCTTTGGTTATTATATTGAGATTACCAGAACAAATCTGAATATGGTTCCCGATCATTATATTCGCAAACAGACTCTTGTTTCAGCGGAGCGTTTTATAACAACTGAACTCAAAGATATGGAATCGAAACTCTTTAATGCTGAAGAGAGGATGAGAGATATTGAATCAGAGCTGTTTGAACAGGTACGACAGACCGTTGTCAGCTATACAGGGTTAATACAGGAAACGGCACATAACTGTGCCTTGCTTGATTGTATTGTCTCATTAAGCAATGCGGCGATTCATTATAATTACGTGCGTCCTGATATTGCTGATGATGACCTGATAAGCATACGAGGCGGGCGGCATCCGGTTGTTGAAGCATTGCTTGATAAGGGGGAATTTGTCCCCAATGACCTTCTCATTGATACGGAAACAAACCAGCTTCTGATTATTACCGGACCGAATATGGCAGGTAAGTCTACATATATACGACAGGCGGCGCTTCTCGTTATTCTTGCTCAGATTGGTTCGTTTATACCGGCTGAATCAGCATCGATCGGCATCGTTGACCGGATATTTACCCGAGTAGGTGCATCGGATGAGTTAAGCAAAGGGCAGTCAACCTTTATGGTGGAAATGATCGAGACCGCCAACATTCTCAATAACGCTACATCACGAAGCCTGATTATTCTTGATGAAATAGGGCGTGGAACAAGTACTTTTGATGGTATCAGCATAGCATGGGCTGTAGCGGAATATCTCAGCAATACGCCTGATGTTCGAGCTCGTACATTGTTTGCTACACACTATCATGAACTAACAGAACTTGAAAATCAGCTGGAAGGTGTGGTAAACTACAATATAGCTGTTAGAGAATGGAACGACAAAATAATATTTTTACGTAAGATTTTGCCCGGCGGAACCGATAAAAGTTATGGGATACATGTTGCCCGGCTGGCAGGATTACCGAAAAAAGTCATTGAAAGGGCGCTGGAAATTCTGGCACATCTGGAAAATGACTGTATTCGTGAACAATCAGTCATTCCATCTCCACAGGTGCAGAACCAGTTTGATGAACAGCTTATGCTTTTTGGGCACAGCTCAGTTCATCCTGTGGTATCTCGGATAAAAGATTTGACGTGTGATTCCATAACCCCGCTTGAAGCGCTACATATTTTATATGAGCTGAAAGAAATGGTAAAAGAAAATGGGTAAAATTAAAATTCTTGATGATAATGTGATTAATAAAATCGCGGCCGGAGAAGTGGTCGAGAATCCTTCGTCAGTACTTAAAGAACTGATGGAAAACAGCATAGATGCTGAATCGACTCGTATTGATGTAAGCATTGAAAAGTCCGGCATGAAGATGATTCGTGTTGCTGACAATGGGTGCGGCATGCCGCGTGATGATGCCGCTATAGCCATAGAGCGACATGCTACAAGCAAATTACGCTCAGATAGTGACTTATATTCATTGTCAACAATGGGGTTCCGAGGGGAAGCATTGCCAAGTATTGCCGCGGTTTCGCAGTTCACTCTCAGAACAGCGCCTGCTGGAGATTTGGTCGGCACTCAGATACGGATTGAAGGAGGTAAAATTGTAAGTTTGCGGGATGATACTATTTCTCCCGGTACTATTATCGAGGTAGAGAACCTGTTTTATAATGTTCCTGCGCGCAAAAAATTTATACGCAGTTATCATGCAGAGAAATTGGCTCTTTCCCAAACTTTTTTGAAAATCGCACTAGCCTACCCCGATATAACGTTTGTTCTCACGGATGATGATAAGGAAATGTATCATCTTGTTTCAGTAGATAAAATTCGTGACCGGATAAGCGCGGTTTTCGGCGCGGATTTTTGTGCGGATTTAATACCTTTTTCATATCAATCACCTGATTTGAGCATCTATGGATATTCATCTCATCCCCAATTGTGCAGAAACACACGCTCGGGACAGTATGTCTATGTTAATAACAGGGCGGTACAATCTTACCAGATATCACAAGCGCTTCAACGCGCGTACGGCTCATTGCTTCCGCATGGAAGGTTTCCAATATGCTTTATTTACGTTGATATAGTTCCTCAGCAGGTGGATGTAAATGTACATCCCACAAAAAAGGAAGTGAAATTTACGGATCCAAATAAGATTCAGGACATTATTAAGCGTTCTATTGATGATGTACTTAAGAAATCTAAGTTGTTATTTGATATAAAAGAACAGGATGATGAACTTAAAAAGATCAACCTGTCTTATAACATTCCCAGATTTAAAGCTATGCAGGCAGATCAGATTAAGGATGACACATCATCAAAGGAATCGACCTATCATCAGAATTCTGCTCCGGGAGCTGTTCCCGTAAAAAAAATATTTCCCGCTGATACCGATAGTAACGACCCGTTTATGCGTCACCTTGATGAAATTTTACATCTGGTTGATGATGTAACAAATGATGTTATTGAGCCTATGGAGGAAGAAAGCACAGCAACACATTCGGAAGGTGAAATCCCTGAACTTAATATTTCTGTTGACCCTGGAAAATTGTCAGGCATCAGGGTAATTGGACAAATTGGTAAGTTATTTATTGTGGGAGAAAATAAAGACGGTCTTGTTCTGATAGATCAACATGCGGCTCATGAACGAATTAACTATGAAAGAATAATGAATGCAATGCTTCGGGACGAACATATTTCTCAGTCATTGCTTTTTCCTGTAACATATAAAACCGACCCATTTCGAAAAAATATGATACTATCAAAAATTGATATGCTCCGCAAAGCAGGAATCAGCATTGCCGATTTTGGTCCAGAAACCCTGCTTATTGAATCATTACCGGTGTTTATATCAACAACATCTGCGGTTGCTGTGCTGGATGATATTGCTGAAGAGATCAAAAGGTCATCATCCTGCTCTATTGAAAACTGGCAGAATAAACTTGCCGCCTTATTAGCATGCAGGAGTTCCGTAAAAGCGGCTGATTCACTGGAATTAGCCGAAATGCAGCAATTAATAGACGACCTGCATCAGACAGAAACCCCGTATACCTGCCCCCATGGGCGCCCTACCATAATCAGGATGACATATGAGCAGCTCAGGAAACATTTCAAGAGAGAATAAAACTATCTTTATTGTTGGAACAACCGCGACAGGAAAAACAGATATAGCTCACCAGTTAGCACTTAGAATAGGTAATGCAGAGATCATTTCCGCGGATTCAATGCAGGTTTACAGAAATATGCCTGTCTTAACAGCAATGCCCGAAGAAAATAAACGTACGGAAGTTATATATCATCTTATTGATTACGTTGATATTACGCAACAATACTCTGTTGCTGACTATTACCGTGATGCAGTTGACTGCATAAAGAACATTCATGCACAACAAAAAATACCTATTGTAGTAGGGGGAACAGGAATGTATGTCCGAAGCCTTCTATACGGAATTTTTGAAAGTCCTCCTGCTGATACTGCGTTCCGCTCTGAAATGCAGGAAATTGTAGAGAAAAAGGGATGTGAGGCATTATTTCACATTTTGCTTCAGCAAGACCCTGTTGCCGCTCAATCGATTGAACCGCGAAATGTACGCCGTGTTATTCGAGCTTTGGAGGTCTTCAGGCATACAGGAAAGCGTCTATCTGAACTGCAACTGCAGTGGCATCAGGAACTTAACTGCTATCACCATCAATTCGGCAGATTAGTTTTGTGGGGTATTTCTCGTCCACGCCCCTTGCTTTACCAGCGAATAAATTTCAGAGTTGATACTATGCTCAAAGAGGGACTGCTGGAAGAAGTGAATTTTTTACTTAGTAATGGCATAGAGCATAACAGCACTGCCTATCAGGCATTAGGTATACGCGAAATGCGGGACTATTTTTCCGGGACACTCACTCTGGATGGGGCAGTTGAATTGCTGAAACGTAATACACGCCGTTTTGCCAAACGTCAGCTGACATGGTTTGCCCGGGAAAAGGATTTTTCATGGTATGTAGTAACAAAAGACTCTGCCATCCCCAAAATCATTGACAATATGTTGACTCTGATATGATAACTGTTAATTAGCGAACGAGCATTATAGGGCAGTATTCGTAACCTCACTTTTTTTGTATGCGATTTAAAGTGAAACATGTATAATAAACAATATAATAACCTCAATACTCGAAAAGAGGCAAAACCTGACAATATATGGCAAAAATTCATGAAGTATACGATTTTTCTCTACAGAAATCTCACAAACATATCACTTATTCAACCGAACAGGACCCCACAGATAACACTGCTGTCATGGTCAGCCTTGAGTTACCCGGTGAGCGACGATGGCAGAAAGAAGAATCTCTTAATGAGTTGCAGGCATTATGTGAAAGTTATGGTTTAATTGTAAAAAGAGAATTTATCAACAGGCGAGCTAAGCCTTCCCCCTCATGTCTCGTTGGCTCCGGCACGATAGAACATATTAAGGAGTATTGTATAGCGGCCGGAATCAAAAACGTCATATTTGATGATGACCTTACTCCTGCACAGATGAAAAACATTATTAAGATGTTTGATGATAAAATCAGGCCTATGGACCGGACTGAATTGATTATTGATATTTTTGCTCAGCGCGCCAAGACGAAAGAAGGAAAACTGCAAATAGAGCTGGCGCGGCTGGAATATATTCTACCTCGATTGACACGTCAATGGGTTCACCTTATACATCAGGCTGGTGTTGTTGGCGGTGGGGTTGGGGTGCGCGGCCCCGGTGAAAAACAGCTTGAAATGGATCGGCGGCAGATTCGTCATCGAATTACAGCCATTAAAAGAGAATTGAAAACGATGGTTCGTTATCGCTCTGTGCAACGAAAAAGGCGAGAGCGCCATAATATTCCGGTACTGGCAATCATAGGATACACCAACGCAGGCAAATCTACATTATTAAACGCCTTAACCAACGCCGGTGCGATTGTAGAGGATAAATTGTTTGCCACTCTTGATCCTACCAGCAGGAAGTTTCTGCTGCCCGACACTAATCAGGAAATTGTTTTAAGTGATACAGTAGGATTTATTCGCAAGTTGCCTCATGAACTGGTAGATGCGTTTAAAGCAACGCTGGAAGAAGTCCGGTATGCTGATATTCTTATACATGTGCTTGACGTTAGTGATGATAAAGCGGAAGACAGAACTAAGGTTGTACTGGAAGTGTTACAAGAACTTAAAGCGGATGATAAACCGGTTCTCACTGTTCTTAATAAGATAGACATGCTTGATAACCGTTCTTTCATTGATCGTTTTAAACGTGATTCTCGGCCTTGTGTAGCAATTTCGGCTCGTTCAGGTGAAGGGTTTCGGGAGTTGTTTACGGCTATATCTGATTTAACCTGTCATCATAGAGTCGAAGCGTCGTTATGTATTCCTCATGATCAGCATAAATTGCTATCTTTATTATACCAAAAAGGCAGGATATATGAGAGAAAAGATTGTGATGACGCAGTTTATGTTTATGCAGAGTACGATGTTTCGCTTAATGCTGCTCTTGAACCCTTTCATATTGATGACAATGAAATTTCATGGTAGCTTTGACCATTAATAAATAATCGGATTGCGCTATTGATAAAAATTTTGAAAAACAAATTAAAAAAGTTGAAAATAAAACAAAAATTTCTTAGTATACTTTGTAATTTATTTTTCGGCTTCTTTTATTATGTTCACGAATCATACCCATTTCTGTTATAGTGAAGTCTCGTCACTGATGAAATCCAAATTTTATTATGCTAAATACCAATCTCGTAAGAGGAGAGAAACTATATGTTCAATTTTTTATCAAGCCTTTTTGCCTCAGATATTGGCATTGATCTGGGAACAGCCAATACTCTTGTTTATGTTAAGGGAAGGGGCATTGTTCTCACTGAACCGTCAGTGGTTGCTGTTCAGCAGGGTACCAACAAAGTCATGGCTGTTGGCGAAGAGGCTAAGAAAATGCTTGGAAGGACTCCGGGAAACATTGTTGCAATACGTCCATTGAAAGATGGGGTAATTGCAAATTTTGAAATTACTGAAGCAATGTTGCGTTACTTTATACGAAAGGTGCACAGTGCGAAAAATAATTTTCTTCCTTTTCATCCGAAGCCGCGTGTCGTGATTGCTGTTCCTTCAGGAATTACTGAGGTGGAAAAACGTGCGGTAGAGGATTCCGCAGAACATGCAGGCGCTCGCGAAGTTCATCTCATTGAAGAACCTATGGCGGCGGCAATAGGTGTTGGCCTTCCTGTGCAGGAACCGACAGGCAATATGATTATTGATATTGGCGGCGGCACTACTGAGGTTGCTGTTATCTCACTGGCCGGGATTGTATTCAGCAGAAGCGTTCGCGTTGGCGGCGACGAAATGGATGAAGCGGTCATTCAGTACCTGAAGAGAACATATAATCTTATGATTGGTGAACGGACTGCTGAAAATATTAAGATTACTATCGGTTCAGCATATAAACTTGATGAAGAATTGACTATGCAGGTCAAAGGCCGTGACCTTGTTGCCGGCCTGCCTAAAACCGTTACCATCACTTCAGAAGAGATACGTGAAGCGCTAACTGAACCAATATCAACTATTCTTGAAGCGGTGCGCATAGCTCTGGAACGCTGTCCGCCGGAATTGTCAGCCGACCTAGTGGATAAAGGATTGGTTCTCGCCGGAGGTGGCGGTTTGTTGCGAAATCTGGATAAATTAATTTCTGAAGATACAGGGTTGCCCGTTACAATTGCGGATGACCCGCTCAGCGCGGTTGCTCTCGGTACAGGCAAGGTGCTGGAAGAAATTAAATTCTTAAGCCGTATTCGAATAGAATAGATTTATACGTAGGTGCGTGGTGCTAATATCAAGAAAGTTTGTCGGTACAGTTATAATTGTGCTCTGTCTTGGCATTGTTGTCACCGCAAAGTTCCCTATCGGTAAGAAAATTAGGGGAGTCTGCATTCAGGGGTTTCGCCCAGTCCTTTCTGTTTCAAGCACAGCATTATCGTTTGTAAAAAACCTTAAAGCTGACATTCGCATCAACAAAACACTGCGGCAGGAAAATATCTTTCTAAATCAGCAGATAAAGCGCCTTGAACGGAAAATTGTCGAACTTAAAGAATATGAACTGGAAAATAAACGACTGAAGCTGTTGCTGAATCTTAAAGACAAGATAGAATATGATACTATTCCTGCGCAGGTTATAGGACGTGATTTGTCAGGATGGTCACAACTGATTATTATTGACAAGGGCACACGGGATGGTTTGAAAGAAAATATGCCTGTGGTATCGGGACAAGGGGTTGTTGGCAAAATAATCGAAGTTGGACTGTTGAGCTCGAAAGTCCAGCTACTCATCGACAGACAGTCCCGTATTGGAGGCATTATGCAAAAATCCCGCCTCGTTGGCGTGATTGAAGGAATGGGGAAAAATTATTTAGTTATTAACTATCTCCCGCGCAATGAGAGCGTTCTGGTAAATGATCTTGTTCTATCCTCAGGGCTGGGTTTGATTTTTGAAAAAGGGCTTGTCATCGGATCAGTTCAGGCGGTGTATGAGGAAAAGTACAGCCTTTATAAATATGCGATTGTCCAGCCTGCTGTTGAATTTGACCGTCTTGAAGAGGTTATTGTGATTCTGAAATCAAAAGAAGAACTATAAATGCGTGTTAGACCCAATTATTTATCATACAGTATAAAAAAAGATAAACCTCGTCATAATCTCCTCTTGTTTTTTTGTGTATATTTTTTTACCGGCATTCAGGCAAATATTGAGTTTAAGCTGTTCGGTCATTTTGTGAATATCAATTTGCTCTTACTTCTTGCTTCGTTTTTGACGATAGAATTCGACTGGATCTATGTTAGTCGATATATTCTGCTTATTGGGTTTATTCTGGACATATTTTCATCAACTCAGCTTGGCATGTCGACAGTATCTTTATGGCTGATATGTATGATGATAGCCCGGATAAAACGATCTTTTTATGTCGAATATGTCAGTACTCATATATTTCTGCTGTTTGTGCTTTCTCTGGGGTATTGTTTTTTGGTTACACTGCTTCATTTTATTTTGCAGAATTCCTCTGACTTTCTCAGGCCGTTTACTCAAATCGTTATTATGAACGCAACATTAACGCTGGTAGCAGTGCCGTTCCTATTTCCATTATTGAAGGCTGTGTTTCATGGTAAGAAATAAAAGAGTTGAAGAATATTTTTCCGGACAGTTTGAAGGGCGAATAAAGTTTATCGTTTTTCTTATCATTTGTGTGTTTGGCTTTCTTCTTTATAATTTCTGGAGAGTGCAGTTGCTCAATGGGGAATGGTATTCTGAGTTGGCTCGTAATAATCGAGTACGTAAAGTAGTGATACCTGCCCCGCGGGGATCCGTTTATGACGCGAAGGGAATTATTCTGGCTGATAACCGTCCGAGTTATGATGTTGAAGTGGTAGTAGAAGACATTCCTTCTGATAAAAAAGAAGATATTGCGAACCGGTTATCTAAAATCCTTGATATGCCGGAAACGGCTATTCTCCAGACGATCAAGCTTTCGCGTAGAGTTCCGTATGTTCAGGAAAAAGTCAAACGTGATGTCACTATGGAACAAGTTACTCAGATAGAGGAGATCAGGGATTATCTTCCTGGTATTACCATTCGCCCCGTGCCGGTGCGCGATTATCGATTCGGCAATCATGCGGCACATATACTCGGCTATATTGGTAAGTTGACAGCCCGTGAATATGAGCTGTTGAAAGGCGATGGTTATTATATTCAGGATTCCATAGGAAAAATGGGAATTGAAAGGACTATGGAAGAGTTCCTTAAAGGCGAGCATGGCGGTATGCAGGTACAGGTTGACAGTAAGGGATATACGGATGAGATACTGGGGATACGCGAGCCGAATCCCGGCAATAATGTTTATTTGACCATAGATCATTATTTGCAAAACCATATTGAAGGCCTAATGAAGGATAATGACGGCGCGGCTGTGGTGATTAATCCAAAGAATGGTGATGTTCTTGCCATGGCCAGTTTCCCTGACTTTGATCCGAATATCTTTATACGGCAAACTTCTAAAGAAGATCTGAAGCATATTTTTTCCGGGGAGAAAAATGTGCTGATGAATAAAGCTATACGAGGCGGGTATCCTCCTGGATCAACATTTAAAATGCTGATCGCAATAGCCGCTCTTGAAGACGGAGGCCTGACTGTTGGCGATAAATATTTCTGCAATGGATCGTTTGATTTCGGGCAGTTTATATTTCATTGCTGGTTTCGCGGTGGGCATGGAAGCGTAAATATATCTGAAGCACTTCGTTACTCGTGTAACGTATTTTTTTATAATCTTGGCCATAAAATCCTCGGCGTTCATGATATACATGAGTGGTCTCATAATTTTGGATTCGGAGAAAAAACTGGTCTGCTGCTCGACGGCGAGATAGCTGGAATCAATCCGAGTAATGAATGGAAAAAACAAAGATTTGGGGAACCATGGTATCCCGGTGATACCATTAACCTTTGTATTGGGCAAGGATATATGTTGGTGACTCCATTACAGCTTGCGATGTATGTTGCCGCTCTCGCTAATGGCGGTACCTTATATAGACCTCGTCTGGTGGATAAAATAGTCTCTAATAGCGGGAGAATCCTAAAAACCTTTCCCATTGAGAAGCATCGTCAAATAGATATGTCAGAGGATACATGGCGGATTATTTATCATGCAATGGAAGAAGTGGTGCAGCATAGGTATGGGACCGGAATGAAGGCGAGAGTGGAAGGCATTCCGGTTGCAGGTAAAACGGGAACAATACAGTTGGGAACGCCTGAGAATCGTCGTCATCACGCATGGTTTGTCGGTTTTGCGCCGAGCGATGATCCACAGATTGCGGTAGTCGTTCTTATGGAAGATGCTCGTTCCGGCGGCACAGATGCCGCTCCAATTGCCTCAAAAATAATTGAATTTTATCTTTCCAATGGACAGACTGAGGATTCATTATAATGTTTAAAGGTAGAATTTTCAAATATTTGAACTACCCATTACTTTTTGTGACATTCGCTCTGGTTGGTATAGGGATAATTTTCATATCCAGCGCTTCATATCAGATAACGCTTGAGACTAATGCTCAGATTAATTATGCCTCAAAACAGATTGTCTGGGTGGTAGTTGCTTTTATAGCGTTTCTCACTATTATCTTGTATGGATATGACCGCATCGTTAATTTATCATACCCGATTTATTTTATGAATATTGCGTTGCTGATACTTGTACTTGCATTGGGAAGTGAACGATACGGTGCTCAGCGATGGCTGCAATTTGGTGGTTTTCTGCTTCAGCCGTCAGAGTTTGCGAAGATATCGATTATTCTTGTTTTAGCGCGACACATATCATTAAACGTCGGCAGTTATCGTTCGTTCATGTTTATTCTCAGGCCTATGGTATTGACTTTTATTCCAATGATTTTAATCTTGAGACAGCCCGATCTTGGAACTTCTCTCGTATTTATTCCTATTCTGTTCTCAATGATTTTTGTGGCTGGAGCAATGTTGAAACAGCTGATTACATTGATGAGTGTCGGAGTGCTGGCAATGCCGATTTTTTGGTTTTTGTTGAAAGATTATCAGAAAAACCGTATAAGAGTATTCTGGGATCCAAATCTTGACCCGACTGGACTTGGATATCAGGCAATCCAGTCTAAAATAGCGATCGGGTCGGGAGGATTGTTGGGTAAAGGATGGCTTCATGGAACCCAGAACCAGTTGAATTTTCTTCCAAAACGGCATACGGATTTTATTTTTTCAGTTATTGGTGAAGAATGGGGTTTTTTTGGCGTGATGTGTGTGCTCATTCTGTTTTTAGTGTTGGTTTTGGCGGGCATTTATGTCGCTTCAAAATCAAAAGATGTTTATGGTAAATTAGTTGCAACTGGAATATCAATTATGCTTTTATGTCATGTGGTTATTAATATTGGTATGACAATTGGACTAATGCCTATTACCGGACTTCCGTTGCTCTTTCTGAGTTATGGAGGCTCCTCAATGTTAACAGCGATTATCTCAATCGCGTTGTTACAAAGTATATGGATTAAAAGAAGATATGATTATTGATTTCCTTAAAAAATTAAAAAAAGTAGCAAGTGACCCTAAACCGGAATCGAACCTTAAACGATTTGTAATTAACGTTGAAAATCAGGAAAAACGTATAGCGTTTCTTGTTGGTGAACGGCTTGAAGACTTTTACATTGACCGTCAATCAGATGAACCCGTGACAGGAAATATCTATAAAGGTATTGTAAGGAATATTGTTCCGAGTATACAGGCGGCGTTTATTGATATTGGATGTAAGCGGAATGGGTTTATTCATGTTGGAGACGTTAAAGAAAACGTTACCTTTGAAGAGTTATTGGGTACTGAAGAACTACAGCCAGACCAGCCTGCTCCTGCAAAATCACGGGCTAAGTTGTCTATCTCTGACGCACTGAAGGAGGGACAGGAGATATTGGTTCAGGTCAAAAAAGAAGCGATAGGACAAAAAGGCGTTAGATTAACCACTAACATCAGTATTCCCGGTCGTAACCTTGTTTTTATTCCTGATGCAAAACAACGCGGCATATCACGCAAAATAACTGATCGAAAAGAACGTGCGCGGTTGCGGGAAATGCTGAGAACACTGAAATTACCAAAAGATCACGGCATTATTGTGCGTACTGCAGGGCAAACAGTCACTCAGAAACATTTTGAATCAGACATCGCGTATCTTATGAAAACATGGCAGACTATTCGAAAAAATATTAAAGAGATGCCGCCCGCTTCCTGTGTCCATGTGGAAATGGACATTGCACTAAAGACGTTACGTGAGATGTATACTCCTGAAATTGATGAGATTATTGTTGATTCAAAAGATGATTTCGTCAACATCCGAAGATTTTTCCGGCATTTTTTCCCCGGTGATAAGGTTCGCATTGGATATTATAAACGTAAAAAGCCTATATTTGATGTTTATCAGGTGGAAAAAGAGCTGGATAAAATATTCCAGCGTAAGGTGTGGCTTAAATGCGGCGGGTATCTTATTATTGATGAGACAGAGGCATTGGTTGCGATCGATGTTAACACTGGGAGAAACCTCGACTCGGATACTCTTGAAAAAACGATTATGAAAACCAATCTGGACGCCGCCGAAGAAATAGCCCGCCAGCTCCGATTACGGAACATTGGCGGTATTATTGTTATTGATTTTATCGATATGGCTAAGAAAAATAATCGCAAAGCTGTCCTTAAAAAACTTGAGCAGTCGCTTGAACGTGATAAGGCAAAAAACAATATACTTCCCATTTCGGAACTAGGTTTGATCGAAATGACCCGTCAGCGGGTGAAAGAAAGTATCAATCAGGAACTATACGAGAAATGCCCTTGCTGTGAAGGACGGGGAATGATTAAGTCTATGCTGAGTATTTCAATAGAAACATCCAGAAAGATAAAAAGGGTATTGCTCGGTACCAAAGAAAAGAAAGTTAAGTTTGGGATCCATCCCACAGTGCTGGATTTATTGCGAGAGAACAACAGCTCATTTCCTAAGAATCTGGAAAGGGCATTTCGTAAAAAGTTGTATTTCGAAACGGAAGCGGATATCGCCAGAGAGAAATTAAAAGTGCATTATTTGTCTTCAGGGAAAATTGAATTTATATAGAAAATGAAATTTTTAAACACATGATGAGTCGTATTATTGAGAAAAATTAGATTAATTATCAGCGTTATATTGTATGCAATAATACTATGCGGATGCCGATCTGAATCGGTTGATGTAGTTCAAATTGTTGTAAATAATAATGTTTTGCTGGTTGAAGTTGCTGATTCGGAAGAAGAAAGAGCGCTTGGCTTAATGTACCGCGACAAGTTGCGCGAGGATAGGGGTATGTTATTTGTGTTTGAAGAAGAAGCATACCGGGCATTCTGGATGAAAAACACAAAAATTCCGCTATCTCTGGCATATATCAATGAACAAGGCGTAATTACTGAGATTGTGGATATGGCGCCCTTTGATGAGCGTTCTCATAAATCAACCAAAAAGGCCAAATATGCGCTTGAAGTGAATCAGGGATGGTTTGAAAACCATAACATTAAAGTAGGCGATTCTATAGGGTTTACTTTTTTAAATAAATAGGATTATTCTGGCATGTCAGAGGCCATACTTATCGTAGATAAAAATGAAGCGCATCGAAAAACGTTGGAAAACATTCTGCAACTCAGAAATTTTCGAACGATTGGTGTTGAAAATGGCTCAAAAGCAATAGAACTTCTGCAACATGTTGAAATAGATCTTGTTATTCTTGCTGTTTCCCCCAGTGACGCACCTGACGAGAGTGTGCTTAAGTTTATCCATGAGAAGAAAAATAATGAAAAAGTCGCTGTTTTGCTTCTTGGTGAGTCTCATGTATTGGAATCAAAAATTCCTCTATACCCTTCATATATAGATGATTATCTTCAGGAGCCTTTTTCTCCTGAACAACTCGTCGGACGTATATCGATTTTACTGAAGAAGCTGTATTCTCAGCATGATACTTTGCTGAGAACGGATCGAGGTGATATTGAGAAAGAGGCTGACCAGTTTACGGCAATCGGTCGAATATTTGACGCAACTTCCACAGAAGCGGATATTAGTGATATCTTTCGTCTAATAGCTCAGGAAATATTGCGCCTGATCGAATTTGATATCATCAGTATTATTCTTAAAAAGGTTCGTGAAGACCGTTTCAAGTTGTTAACTCTTGACAAAAAACGGTTCGATGAAATTACGACTAAAGATATTTATCTGAGTATGGATCATGGACCCGGCCGGGTCTTTAGAAATGACGAAATTTTTATTGAACAGGACACATGGCAGGAGGTGAACTCCCGGCTTGAATACGAACTTATTTATTCGGCTGATGTCCGGTCTTCTCTAATTATGCCTCTGCATTCAGGGCATACAGTGATTGGAACTTTGAATTTAGGGGCATATGAACCTAATTATTATTCCAATTTGAGCGTTGAAGGTTTGAAATATGTAATAAAATATATCTCTATGGCTATAGAAAATGTTCATCTGCATACTGTTGTTCGTGACCTGAACCATAAGTTGCAGGTTACTTTGAATGAACGCAATGCGGAAATTGAGAAGAAGTATTATCAGCTTTCCCTTATTAATAAAGTTGGGCAAGCTATGCAGGGAACGCTTGATATCGATAATCTTCTTAACCTGATTTTGACATGCGTTACTGCTGGTGGTGCAATAGGTTTTAACCGGGCTTTTTTGTTGCGCGTTAATTATGATAAAGAGATCATTGAGGGTATAATGGGAGTGGGGCCCTCAAGCTGGGAAGAAGCATGGCAGATATGGGACAGGCTTTCCAAGGAAAACTGGAAGCTGGACGATTTCCTTGCTCACCGCGACTATAATTTTGCGAGAAAAAACAATCTTGATACCATTACCCGGAGTTTAAAGTTATCGTTAAACAACACTTCAGATTTTGTTGTCATGAGCGTACGTGAGAAACGTCCGTTTCTGGTCACAGAAGCAATGCGCGATAATCGGGTTAATAAGGTTATTAAAGAAAAACTGATGGTGAATGAATTTGTTATTGTGCCGCTTCTGGCAAGAGACAAGGTGCTTGGAGTTATCATTGCCGACAATTTGTTTAATGGCAAACCAATCGACCAGGATAGTATGCAGCTTCTAAATATGTTTGCAAATCAGGCAGGGTTGGCGCTTGAACGTGCGAATGCCTATGAAAAACTTACCCATAAAATTACTGAGCTCAAAGAAGCGTACGAAGAACTGAAAGAGACGCAAAGTAAGCTGGTTCGCACGGAAAGGCTGGCTACGATAGGGAAAATGGCGGCTCATGTCGCTCATGAAATACGAAATCCGCTGGCGACAATAGGCGGTTTCGCTCATTCTATGTATAAATTCCCGCAAGATGAGGAGAAAGTGCAGAGAAACGCCAGCATTATCCGCGATGAAGTATATCGCCTAGAAAACATATTGCGTGGAGTACTGGACTTCACAAAACCGGCATCTCCTGTTTTTGCTCTTGGAGAACTTAACCGTGTTGTTGAGGATACAATAATTTTATTGCAAAAAGATCTTCAAGTGCATAATATTGATTTAGTCCTTAATTTAGACCATGAATTGCCAAGAATACTTCTCGATTCCCAGCAGATCAAACAAGCTATATACAATATTTTTAAAAACGCGCTTCATTCCATGTTGGAAGTGGCGTTACCGGGCAACGGCGGTAACCTTAGGCATAAATTGTCGGTTACAACCGAAATAATCAAAGATTATGTGCAGCTGCACATTCGTGATACCGGTAACGGTATGTTGCCGCATGTTATGGAAAATTTGTTCAATCCGTTTTTTACCACTAAAAACGGTGGTTCCGGTCTTGGCCTTGCTGTAACGCATAAAATCATTGAAGATCACGGCGGATTTATCGATGTAAAAAGTCAGGTTGGCAAAGGTTCTGAATTTATTGTATACTTACCATTGCGTACAGAGACAGCTACCACTGAAAGGGGGCTATAATGGGTGAGAGACTCCTGATTGTTGAGGATGATAAGAATCAACAGTTCTTGTATGAACAGGAACTGAGGGAAGAAGGTTATGATATTTCTGTTGCATCGAATGCTGACGAAGCTTTAGCTCTTATACAGAAAAAATCATTCAATCTGGTTATTTTGGACATATGTATGCCGGGTAAGGATGGTATTGAAACATTATCTGAAATTATGGAGTATGACAACAAAATACCAGTGATACTCAATACGGCATACGGCACTTATAAAGATAATTTCATGACATGGTCTGCTGATGCCTATGTTGTGAAATCGTCCGATTTAACTGAATTAAAAACGACGATCCGAAGTATTCTCGATCAAAAAAACGTTGGTGCATAATATACGTATACTGACTTCAGCTAGGAGTTTATTTTTCAATGAATACATTGCTTCAAGGACGCAAATTACTCACTTTCATCCTTGCTGGAGGTAAGGGAGAAAGACTTTATCCTCTCACCAAGGACAGAGCTAAACCAGCGGTCCCATTTGGAGGAATATACCGAATAATTGATTTTACTCTCTCCAACTGCCTTAATGCAGGAATCAGGCGTATTATAGTTCTTACCCAGTATAAATCTTTTTCATTGAATCGCCATCTTCTCAGAGGCTGGAACTTATTTCGTAATGAACTTGGTGAATTTCTTGACGTAATTCCCCCTCAGCAGCGTATTTCCCGAGCATGGTATCGAGGTACCGCTGATGCGATATATCAGAATATTTATGCCATCGAAAATGATAAACCTGATCTGGTATTGATTTTATCCGGTGATCATATTTACAAAATGGACTATCGGAAGATGGTTCAGTACCACATAGAGAAACAAGCCGCATTGACAATTGGTGCAATAGAGGTAGATATCGAAGAAGCGCATCATTTTGGGATCATTGGAATTGATGCCAATAATCGTGTGACCTGTTTTCAGGAAAAGCCAAAAAAAGATCCGCGCCACATACCGGGCAAACCGAATAAAGCCCTTGCATCAATGGGGATATATGTCTTCAACACGGCGGAGATGGTGCGGGCTTTAAGTTCTGATGCCCGCAAAGATACATCCAGTCATGATTTTGGCAAAGATATAATACCTTATTTGCATCGCAAAGGTGCAAATGTTTTTGTTTATCCGTTTATAGATGAGAACCGAAAAGAAACATTGTATTGGAAAGACGTCGGTACTCTTGATTCATACTACGAAGCGAATATGGATCTGGTACAGGTTGACCCATTATTTAATCTTTATGATAATGAGTGGCCTGTTAGAACGTATATGCAGCCTGTCCCGCCTGCGAAAACAGTATTCGCTCAGGAAAAAGCTGGTGGACGACTTGGTATTGCGCTGGATTCAATTGTATCCGGCGGTTGTATTATCAGCGGCGGACGTGTTCAGAATTCGGTTTTGTCGCCTAATGTGCGCATCAACAGTTATAGTCAGGTTACGGAATCGATTTTGATGGAAGGAGTTAATGTCGGCAGGCATGCCAAGATACACCGCGCGATCATTGATAAAGACGTCACCATTCCTGAGGGAATGACTATAGGATATGATCTTGAAGAAGATAAACAACGGTTTACAATTACCGAAAATGGAATTGTCGTTATTCCTAAAGGAATCCATTTGTCTTTAGACACAAAATGCCTCGTTTAGCGTATTATGTATTATCCTATTGATGTTTCTAAATATTTATAGTTAATGGGAGAATAAAATGTCCGATAAAATACGAATTACTATTACCGCCAGTGAGTGTTTTCCGTTTTCTAAAACAGGTGGACTTGCGGATGTTGTGGGCGCCTTACCCAAAGAACTGGAGAAAATCGGGTGTGAGGTGTGTGTGTTCACACCGTTGTACCAATGCGTGAAAAACGGCAAATTTGATCTTCAGGATCTTGGTAAGGAAATCACAATTGTTATCAGCGACCGGCTTGTAAAGGGAACAATTTATAAAAGTACCATTGGTAATAATGTTGCTGTTTATTTTATTGGCAATGACCATTATTATAACCGTCCAGAACTCTATTCAACTAATGATGGCGATTACCTTGACAACGCTGAACGGTTTATTTTCTTTTCTAAAGCGGTTATAGAGGCGCTTAAAGAATTGAATATCCAAACGGATGTTATGCATTGCAATGACTGGCAGACTGGTTTGATTCCTGTTTTTTTAAAACTAAAGGAAAACAATAACACTTTCTTTAGTCAAACGTCGACAGTGTTTACTATTCATAATCTTGCATATCAAGGACTTTTCTGGCATCTTGATATGCCGCTTACCAATCTATCATGGGATATTTTTAGTCCTGAGGGAATTGAATTTTACGGTAAAATTAATCTTATGAAGGCAGGTATTGTTTTTGCAGATCTGATCAATACGGTAAGCAAAACCTACAGCAAGGAAATACAGACGGAAGAGTTGGGGTGCGGACTGGAAGGTATTTTGAAAACCCGTGCTGATAAACTATTTGGAATATTAAATGGCGTTGACTATGATGTCTGGAATCCTGAAACAGACCCTTATATTAAACAGAATTACTCATCAATAGATATGAGTGGCAAAACGCTGTGTAAGCAAGACTTGCTCGATTCATTTGAACTTACCAATAATAATAATCTTCCAATATTCGGTATGATTTCACGCCTTGAGGACCAGAAAGGATTTGATCTTATTACAAAAAGATTTGAAGATTTTATGGCATTGGATCTCATATTAGTCATTCTAGGAACAGGCAATAATAAATACCAGAAAATCTTTGAAGAGCTAAAACAGCAATATCCTGATCGATTAGGAGTGAAAATAACATTTGATAACTCTTTGGCTCATAAAATTGAAGCGGGATCCGATTTTTTTCTAATGCCATCCCGCTTTGAGCCGTGTGGACTAAACCAGATGTATAGCTTGCATTATGGAACCGTGCCAATTGTCCGGGCAACAGGAGGGTTAAATGACACAGTCAAAGATTTTAATCCCCAGACTGAAATAGGTAATGGGTTCAGTTTTAAACCATATACATCAAATGCCCTGCTGGAGAAAATCAAGCAGGCATTAAAAATTTATAAATCTAAAAATCATTTTAACCGATTGAGATGTAACGGCATGCAGGAAGATTTCTCATGGATGGCTGCTGCTAAACAGTATCTGAAATTGTACAAGAAATCCCTCTCAAAATGATTTAAGTGTCTTAATGCGTAATTCGGGCAATTATCTTTGTTACTCTTTAACTGTCTCTTATAGAAGGAATTGAATATATGCCTGAATTACGGAAAGACCCTATTATAGGGCGATGGGTAATCATTGCCACCGAACGAGGAAAACGCCCTTCGGATTTTTATTCCCCTTTACTCATTGGACAAAATAAAGGATGCCCTTTTTGTGAGGGAAACGAAGATAAAACGCCTCCCGAGGTCTGCGCTTTTCGTTCTCCTCATTCGCAGAAAAACCAGCCGGGATGGCAGTTAAGAGTTGTTCCCAATAAATTTCCCGCTCTTCGTATTGAGGGAGATATGGAAAAAATGGGTGTTGGGATGTATGACAAGATGAACGGGATAGGCGCTCACGAAGTCATCATTGAGACACCCAATCATGATAAACGTATGTTTGAGCTTTCCATAGATAATCTTGCAAGGGTTTTTGAAGCATACAAAATGCGTTTGCTTGACCTGAAAAAAGATACCAGATTTAAATACATACTGATTTTCAAGAATGAAGGAGAGCTGGCAGGCGCGTCATTGAGCCATTCCCATTCACAATTGATCGCTACCCCTGTTACTCCAAAGCGTGTTCGGGAAGAACTGGTTGGCGCACAGGAATATTTTAATTATAAAGATCGCTGCGTTTTTTGTGACATAATAAGAGAAGAACAAACACAAAAAGTACGAGTGGTTTATGAAAATGCAGGTTTCATTTCCTTCTGCCCATTTGCCTCAAGATTTCCTTTTGAAATATGGGTTCTTCCAAAGAAACATAATCCTGACTTTGAGAATGTCCCGGTAGAAGACATGCCTATTCTAGCGGACATGATGAAAGTGACGCTCGCAAAATTAAGCTGTGCTTTAAATAAGCCGCAATACAACTTTATATTACATACCGGGCCTGTCAGATGGGCACGCCGAGGTTATTGGTCTACCATTGACTCCGATTTTCACTGGCATATCGAAATTATGCCAAGGCTTACTAAATTAGCGGGATTTGAATGGGGAACAGGCTTCTATCATAATCCGACAATTCCTGAAGAAGCGGCTAAATTTTTGCAAGAGATTGAGATATGAAAAAATTATCTGTGGCTTTTTTTTGGCACATGCATCAGCCCTTTTATAAAGATCCGGTGGCGAATAAATACATGATGCCATGGACGCGGTTGCATGCCTTAAAAGGCTATTATGATATGTTATCTATTCTCGAGGATTATCCTCATATAAAAGCGACATTTAATCTTGTGCCGTCTTTAGTAGTACAATTGCTTGATTATGCCAATCGTCGTGCGGATGATATTTTTTTGCAAAAAACGCTTAAACCGGCAAGTGAACTCGATTTAGCTGAAAAAGAATTTTTGCTGTGGAATTTTTTTATGGCTAACTGGGAAACCATGATTCGCCCGCACAAGGATTATTGGGACTTGTTGTCCCGGCGTGGTTTAACCCGCCCTTCCGAAGAGGAATGGGGAAGTATAGTTAATCGTTTTTCGACACAGGATTATCGTGACCTGCAGGTGTGGTTCAACTTATGCTGGTTTGGCTATCGTGCCCGTCAGCACTATCCTGAAATAAATGCATTAATTAAAAAGGGAAAAGGGTTTACAGAGGATGAAAAACAGCGGGTTGTTGAACTGCAATATTCGGTGATTCAATCATTAGTGCCTATGTATAAAAAAATGGCGGAACAAGGGCAGATAGAATTAACTACCAGCCCTTTTTATCATCCTATTCTTCCTCTCGTTTATGACACTGAATTCGCACGCAGGGCTATGCCTAACGCCCCTATGCCGCAACGTTTTAGCTGTCCTGAAGATGCTCGGTCTCAAATAGAGAAGAGCGTGCTTTTTTTTGAGGACATTTTTGGCTTTAAACCCGTGGGTATGTGGCCGTCGGAAGGTTCAGTATGCCCGGAGATAATCCCATATTTTGCTGAAATGGGTATTAAGTGGATCGCAACGGATGAAGAAGTTTTGCTGAAATCCATTCCTGTCTCCGACAGAACGGAGGCTCTGTTTCAGCCTTATATAACTGAACATCACGGGCATTCTGTGTCTATTCTCTTTAGAGACAGGGGCTTGTCTGATTTAATCGGATTCACATACGCTAAAAACACCCCTGAAGATGCTTGTCAGGATTTATGTAGCCATTTGCAGGCGATTCTGAGCACGTCTCCTCATCAGGACACTATGGTAAATATAATTCTTGATGGAGAAAATGCCTGGGAACATTTTCCTGATGGGGGAGAAAAGTTCTTTCGGCTACTCTATGAGCGCCTCAGTACACATCCCTATATAACGACTACTCGTGTACAGGATTATTTGGGGGAACATCCGCCAAATAAGACAATAACAAATCTTCATTCCGGTTCATGGATTAATCATAATTATCGTGTATGGATCGGAGGAAAAGAGGAAAATCAGGCCTGGGAATACCTGCGCCGTACCCGGATGTTCCTTGAACACCATTTAAAACATCATTCCGTTCCTTTTGATATTGCGAAAATGGTTAAAGAAGAAATATATATAGCTGAAGGAAGCGACTGGTTCTGGTGGTACGGAGATATGTTTTCAACGGATAACGATGAAGAGTTTGATCGGTTGTTCAGGCTTCATCTCAGCAACATTTACACTCTTTTGCAGGTTGATGTCCCTCCGTATTTAAAAGAACCTATTGTTATGAAAGACACAATTGCTCTTGCTGAAGCCCCGGTTGGGTTTATAGAACCGGTTATTGATGGGCTTAACACACATTTTTATGAATGGCAGGAAGCCGGATTTTACAATACAGACAAAAGTGGCGGCACCATGCATAAAGCATCGTCGTATATTTCCGGGATTTTTTTTGGTTTTAATATGGATACGCTCTATCTGAGACTTGATCCTTTCGCAACCGGAAAAGAAAGAGCAAAACAATGCGCAGTTACAGTCAATATTGTTTTACAGCATAATGATAAATGTTTTATCGTTGAATTTCCCTTCAACTTTGAAAAAGAGTTTTCCTACACTGTATATGATTTAGATGAATTGACGGGGGAGAAAACGAGTGTTGGCACGTATTCGACAATTAAATCAGTGAGAATTATAGAGATCGCCATACCGTTTTCCGTATTGGCCATGACTTCCGATATACATGTAAATTTTCATATAGAATTAAAACAAGAGCAGATCGAACTGGAACGTTATCCCAAATCCGGTTATATTTCTTTTGAAGTTCCCGGCGAGGAATTTGAAAATACCATGTGGTCTGTGTAATAGGAGGGCGTAATGAAAAAAATCCACTTTTTGTTTGGTATACATTGTCATCAGCCGGTGGGGAATTTTGAGCATGTGTTTGACGAGAGTTTCTCCCGGTGTTATGAACCTTTCATAAATATGCTGGTAAAACATCCTAAAATTAAGTGTACGCTTCATTATACTGGTCCGTTGTTAGAATGGATTGAACAACACAGAAAAAGATTTTTTGAGGCAATATCAATGCTTGTAGCGCGCCATCAGGTAGAAATACTCAGCGGAGGCTTTTATGAACCTATCATTACTGTGATACCGCCTGAAGATGCCATCGGGCAAATCCGCATGCTGTCCGAGTATGTGGAAGAACATTTCGGCTATTCTCCAAAGGGGATGTGGCTGGCGGAAAGGGTATGGGAACCTGCATTGCCCGACTTGATGCATGATGCGGGCATTTCATATTCTATCTTGGATGACACACATTTCAGGCAGGCAGGGCTTCCTGAGGACGAAATGTTTGGGTATTATGTGACTGAACATAACGGGAAGGTATTGCGATTATTTCCTATAGATAAACAGCTTCGTTATCTCATACCGTTCAGACAGCCGCAGGAAGTGATTGATTATCTGAAACTATTGGCAGAAAACGATAAGATTCAGGCGGTCACTATGGCGGATGACGGCGAGAAGTTCGGTGTCTGGCCGGGAACATATGACTGGGTCTATAATCAGGGGTATCTGGAACGCTTTTTTACCATGCTGGAAGAGAACAGTGAGTGGGTGGTTATGTCTACTTTCAGCGAATATATGGAGTCCCACAACCCGCAAGGCAAGATCTATCTTCCTACGTCTTCATATGAGGAAATGATGGAGTGGGCATTACCTTCGCCAACGATAGTGCAGTACGAAAAGGTGCTACATGACCTTGAAAAGAACGAAGTACTTTATAAAGAAGTTAAGCCGTTTTATCGCGGAGGGTTCTGGCGGAATTTTCTCGCTAAATACGAAGAAAGTAACCTGATGCATAAAAAAATGCTGAGGATAAGCAAACTGGTACATGAGCATACCCCTGATAATATGCAGGCGAAAAAAGAGTTGTGGCGAGGACAATGTAATTGTCCTTACTGGCATGGGCTGTTTGGTGGTTTGTATCTTAATTATCTGCGCAATGCAATATATACCCATTTGATAAAGGCTGAGAAGATTGTGGATCATGTACGCCACGAAGATGTAAACTGGGTGGAGATTGATCAACTCGATTATCAGGCAACAGACCATAAATGTGTGCTTATATCATCATCGCAGCTGAATGCCTATGTTGACCCTTCAAATGGCGGCGCCTGTTTTGAAATCGACTATAAACCTTCAAATTTTAATATCACCAATGGTTTTACACGGAAATTTGAGGCATACCATGAAAGGCTGAAGCATTTCCTTGAAAACCGGGGAAAGCAAGGCACGGATGGGGAGGAACCAAAGTCCATTCACGATATTGTGACTGTGAAAGAAGAGGGCTTGGATAAGTATCTTATTTATGATACGTATTCCCGGCATAACTTCATTGATCATTTTTTGCCTCTAAATACGACCATGGATAATTTTAAACAGCTAAGATATAATGAATGTGGGAATTTTGTTGGACAGCAATATAAACTAAAAGAAACCAAGACCGCCGGAATAACTGGCGAAGTGGTGCTTGAACGTCTCGGCAGTGTCCGTATGAGTAAAAAATCTGCGGATATTCCGGTAAAGCTTATTAAAAAGATAGGTACTATTGATCTGAATCGCTTGCATGTCATATATACACTTGAAAACCGTTCTGACCAAGCTATTGAGCTTCTTTTCGGGTGCGAACTGAATCTGTCGTACCTTGCCGCGCAAAGTGGAGACAGGTATTTCTTAAATGAAGATGGAACGCGTCAGCATATGGATTATGAAGGAACCAAAAGCATTACTTTCAATTATTCACTTCAGATGATTAATGAGTGGGACAACATTAAAGTGGATGTGAGTTTTCCACGAGCTGTTTCTCTTTGGCGTTTTCCAATAGCGACAGTTTCCCAGTCAGAGGGTGGATTTGAAAGAACGTATCAGCAAACAATGATTATGCCTCTCTGGCAAATCAGGCTGGAGCCAGGAACTCCCATTAATGATGTTGAAGTTTCTCTCTGCTTTAATCCGCATCACTAATCGATAATTTTTTAAGTTTATCAATACATCTGGCGGGTATAATGTTACATTTGCCCGCTTTTTTTATAATTAATCATTCTTCATCAGAAAAGACTGGAATACGCCAAAGTGCTTAAAAATTCAGCAATTATTCATAAATAAATTGTTATGAATTTACGCATTAAATCTAATAACTTAATTTAATTGGTGCATGTAAGTATCTATCTAAAAGATACAAATGAAATACAAAAATATGTCTTTCAGATAAGATATATGTTAATGTTAATTTTTAATAAAAAACCATAATAAACTTATTGTTAGTAAATTAGCTTTAATTGAGGTAAGTAGCATCATTATTTTGTACTGGAGAGTCAATTGCTTTCTTCGTTTTCTTTGTTATTTGTGGACAATATGCGATGGATGTGAAAATATCCTTGGAGCGCGTTATTGAGAACTCTTTTAATGCTAGGTGATTTTTGTGTGTGGATAATAAAAAAAACGAAGCATATATTGTTCGATGTAACTAATTGGCAAAAAGGAGATTGTGTTAAATTAAAAGGAATTTTTGTGTTGTAATATATTAAATTAATTATCCACAACATATCAACGATCACTTTTTCGATAACTTGTTTCTTGTTCTGTAATTCATTGCAAATAATGGAGGTGGGAATGTGGTCGAGGGGATATTGAGGTATCCCGGTATTGACGGACAGTTAAATTAGTGAACAGCTTGCCTTTCAAACTGCTCTGGTGTCAGATAGTTCAACGACTGGTGTAGTCGTTG
>QZJZ01000078.1 GCA_003599815.1 Candidatus Auribacter fodinae | reverse complement strand
TGACATCTTAAAAGAGGAGCTTAGAATCTTTTTCAGCACTCCCATTGTTATTATTCTATGAACTTGGTTTATCTGTATCTGTTTATGTGGCGCGTACTTTGGAAAGTTTGCCCTTGAGGAAATTTATCATCGTGGAACTGGTGACCAGCACAATAAGAGCGTCTTCTGATTCAACCTTATCGTGCAGTGTGCTTTCCATAGAATTGATCGATATGGAAATTTCTTTAAGCATCCGCAGGGACGATGTGACCAAGACTGACTGAAACAAGTTGAAGTCGAACTGGTTCGGGATTTTTTCAAGAGAGGCCAGCGCTGTCGGTTTGCCGCACAACACAGAAACCATGCCTTCAACCGCGGTTAATGATTCTTTTACCGATAACCGGTAATCGGGTTCCTGGCGGTCGGCATAGAGCCGGAGCGCTTCGTTGAGGTGTTTGCTGACCAGTTCCGGCGAGTTAAGCGCGTTTTCTATTTCGTCGCATTCCGTATCGGAAGTGACATGCGTCAGGAAATCGCCGACAAAACGGTACGCGGCCCGTTCTTTTTCCAGCACAAGGTTACAGCGTGTTTTAAAGTACTCTATTTTGTCTTCATCTTTATATTCATTGGCGCAGAATTCGATAAAATCATAAACATCATAAAATTTTGAGTTGGAAAAGAAATTACGCACGAATTTTACATAATCATCCCATGAGCTGGGCTTATGATCGAGCTGTTTACCGAAAAACTCTGTCCAGAGAAACATGATGAAGTTGCGCAGTTCGCGGGTATCCGAGGAATACTTAAACCATTCGTAGGCATTAACAGACGCGAAGAAAGTCGTGTAAACCGCGTTCCAGAGCCCGTTACGCAGTTTCTCATCCATAAAATCTTTTTGGATAACTTTGCGGGGTTTGAATCCATATCGCTCTGAAAAAGGTACCATGTTCTCCCTCAAAGAATTGTTCGTTCATTCGTGCAGTGCATAGGAGAAAACAAGCATGGCGAATAATCAAAATGTCAGTTTCAGCTCATTACTATGCAAGATCATATATCGTAATTTCAGGGTAAATTCTTGAGCACAAAATGATTAAAAGTCACTTAACTGCGATGCGCGTATCAGCGCACATTCTGTCAAACCCCGTATTAGTACGTAAGATGCAAAAAACATGAAAAACTATTTTTTCACCTGACACGGCGCGATGAAATGCCCGGCTCCAAAATATATCGGGCGATAAAAGTTCGCTCCGTCAAAAAAATGTAATACAGCGTATTCTTTTTATGTTATAATTTAGTATATATGGCATATCGCTTTTTAAGGAGAACGGCGTGAAATGTAGAAGACTGCTATGCCTTTTTGCTGTCATTTTCTGCTGGTTTTCGGGGGATGTTTTCTGTGCGCAAACAGATTCGGACAACGACGGCATAGCGGATATTTATGAAGTACCGCATCTGGGCCCGGTTGTTATGGTGGACAGAGTCTATTTTCCTGATTCCGCACGGTACCCTGCCTTCAATATCTCTGCCGGTGACGGGGCGTTCATGCTGGTCTTGCCGCACCGGACATCTACCGATCCTAAAGTGCAGGCTTACGCTCAGAAAATCGATAAAAACGGGCTGAAATCCGGCGGCATGAAACAGGTGTCACAGCTCACGTCCAACAAAGTTATTTATATTACTGACATAGCGTACTCACATAACGCTTTCTGCGCAATATGGACGGAATCATCGATCAGCCGTATCGCCGCCCGGCTTTTTGACAACGACGGCATGGGCATCGTGCCCTCATCCTCAATTACCGCAAGTACTCCTCGGATACCTGACATCGCGTTTTGCAACGGCACTTTTCTGGTTGTGGATTCCCTATCCGTTTATCAGGCGGCAGGCATACTGCTGGATTCCTCAATGGCTGTGAAAAAAACATTTTTGATAACGCCGGATATCATGCAGTCAATACCTGTTGTCGCCACAGACGGACAAAAATTCTGCGTGATGTGGATAGACAGCAGTCAGACAATGATTAAAGGGAGCTTTTTCGATAATGACGGCAACATGACTGGTGAACCGTTTTCCGTTGAAGCCGGCGCCAGTGTGAATTCATTTATCGGAATAGCGTCATCCGGCGACGAATTATTGGTGTGCTGGATCGAGCAGAATAACATAATGGGCAGAATAATTGATACCGATGGCGCGCCTGTCGGAACAGCCTTTCAGCTAAATACGTTACCTGTTGAAAACACGGCAAAGCCAAACATATCTTTTGCGGCAGGGAATTATACAGTCGTCTGGCACTCAACGGATAAACACGCGCGGGCACGACGGGTGTCGCCGTCAGGAGATCTGATCGGCTCGGAGTGGTATATCGCCGAATCGGCCATATACCCGGTTGCCGCCGGGCTGGATTCCGTCAGTGTGGTGGCGTGGCTGAGAAGCAGTGGGGCTCAGATGCTGGAGTACCGCACGCTTAACCCTGATGCGGTTGGTTCGGACCCCTCTAATCCTGATACGGATAACGATGGCGTACTGGACGGGCTTGAGTATTATATCCACAAAACCAGCCCGATTGATCCGGACACGGATGACGACGGTTTATCCGACGGCGACGAGCTTCTGGTGTATTTCACGAATCCGCTGAATATGGATACTGATTCAGATAAAATGCCTGATCTCTGGGAAGTTACCTTTGGGCTCGACCCCCTGCTGGATGACGCCAATCTCGACCCTGATAACGATACGCTCTCCAATTATTACGAATATGTGCGCAGTGCAGGCCCCTACAACCCTGACCTTGATAATGACGGTATCCCTGATGGCGTGGAAGTCACTATCGGTACCGCGCTGAATGACCCGGACACGGATGACGACGGCATTCCTGACGGCGTGGAGTATCAGCATGGGCTGAATCCAAAATCGCGTGACGGATGGAAAGATAAAGATAACGATAGAATAAGCAATTATGATGAGTATATTCTCGGGACAAATATATCCTCTCCTGATACGGATAACGATGGGATGTGGGATGGTTACGAACGGGATAACCAGCTAAATCCTTTTATTGACGACAGTTCCGGCGACCTTGATAATGACGGATTGTCAAATATTCAGGAGGTAATGTATAAAACACGGGCGAGCCATATCGATACGGATTTAGATGGACTGACTGATTATGAAGAAGTAGCTATCCATATAACTAATCCTACTATAAGTGACACCGATGGTGATGGTCTGCCTGACGGATTGGAAATATCACGCTTTCATACGAACCCTTTAATTCAGGATACCGACAGTGACGGTATAATTGACGGTGATGAATTGTTTCGATGTGATAGGTTTGATCGGCTCGGGCTTGTTCTCCCTGCAACAAGTATTCCGCCAGTATATTATGCCGCATGTAGTGAAACGGAGATATTTTTGGCGTGGCCTGATGAAACTATTTATCAACAAGGGAGCTTTGATTCAGGTTTGATGCGTTTTCTGAAACTAAGTAGTGACGGCAGAGCACAATCCGAACCTATGACCTTGTGTAACCTTTCTGAAGCATCACCTGAAAAAAGTGATGTTCTGTATGATGGTGTTGATTTTGTTTTCTACACAGATCCGTTAGAAATTCCATATTCTCTTATATATGACCAGCTACGCCCCATTATATATGATAGTTTATTACCTCAAAGAGATGTTGATTTATATCCCGAGCCCGAGGAATACCACAACGTTCGTACTTACCGTGTTACCGAAGATGAAGAGGTTAGTTCCTCAGTATTATCTTTTTCAACGAATGATTATTCATTTTGGAGGCCGGGTATAAAGGCGGGTATAGTTGATAAGACAACATTACTGGCTTTTTATGGATGCGATCATTATGGAAATGAGAGTGACGCAATCTATGGCGTTTTGATAAACAATGAAGGTGCTGCCTTAAGCGAAAAACTTTTACTATCAGGGCATAAATTTTCCTATGAAAAAGAGATCCACAATTTTAATGTTACTGCATGTGAAACGACATATATGGTCACCTATGGTTATGAAAAAGATTTGTATGGACGCATAGTTACGCGTGATGGAGTTGTCAGCGATGAGCTAATAGAAATTTCATCGGATGAAATGCGGCTTTATTCCGAATGGTATGATTGGATAGAGTCTGTACTATATAGTTCCTCAGTTATTGCTATTGCAAATACATTTCTTGTAACATATTCATCGCAAAACGGGTCTGTTGTTTTCAGCGTTTTTGATAATGAAGGAGCACCTCAGGGTGAGCCGTTGAAATTTGGCAATAATGCGTATTTTACAGGAATAGCACAAAATGGAACATGCGTATTGATTGTATATTATAGTAAATCAAACGATTTGATTGGGCGAGTTTATTTCCCTGATACGAAAATGTTGGGACCGCAGTTTACTATACTTTCCGATGTATTGTTAGATTCATGTGAAATATTTCCGTTTGAAGATCATTTTGCAGTGTTATACAGCAGTTTTCAGTACTTTCAGGGCACTTATAAGCAGTTATTACGTTCCGCTCTTATCTACCCGGATAAAGGCACCGACCCGCTTAACCCTGACTGCGACAACGACGGACTGCTCGACGGCGAGGAAATCATGCGCAACACCAATCCACTGCTGGCGGATACAGACAACGACGGGCTTGGCGATTACCTTGAAACAACATGGACATCGCATCCAGCCCGCTTTGATACTGATAATGACGGAACTTCCGATTATATAGAGTTTTACGCCGGAACCGATCCAGTTGACCCGCAATCAAAATTCTGCGTAACAGGCTTGTCTGATTTGAGCGCATGGTACCGTCAGCCGATGGTCGGCATAAAATGGTCGGCTATTCCCGGCAAACGATATGATGTCTACGTTAAAAGCCCTTCAACAGGAAGCAGATTTGTACTTTTGAAAAGCGATGTAAAAGCCAGCACAACCGTCTGTTATGCCCTTGATCAGGGCGGCGGCCCGAACAGAATTCCACCTCCATCCGGCTCAGAAAAAGAGCGGTTTTATAAAGTAGTTATACGGAAATAGCATTCGTTTTGCATTCAGGGTGTAATAAAATAAAAAATATCCGTATCTCTTACCCATTGCTCGATAACATGTTTTTAAAAAACGTAATAAAAATTTAATAGTGCCTATTGCAAAATCAGTTTTTCAATGATATAATAAAGTATTGTGTGATTTCTGATCAATTCTGTCTTACAACCTAAATCAAGGAGGATCTCTACCGCTATGAGAAAACCAACTTTAGTCTTAACCCTTGCCGCGATAGCTATTCTGGCGCAGGCATCCCTATCTTCAGCTGTTACCGTCTATATTGGCGACAAAGACGGTTTCGGATATGGTGATGGTTCGCCGTACGTAAATGAACTTGGGGGCGACCCTGATATTAACAACAATGGAATCCTTGATCCGGGTGACGCGTTACCTGATCTTCCTCCGCCCAATGGATCTGTAGCAACAGGTTCCGGCGATGATTTCGATCATCGTTCCGCGGCAGAGTTAGCAAGCGGCCCAGGTGGAAACGGCCTGTACTATACGGACGTTGCTTTATCTGATTCCAATGAAGCGTCTTTCCCCAACCAAAATAAAATAGCTCATGGAGTGACCTTCACTTTTACGTTTGCTGTGCCGACAATCGGTGATTTTGATTACGGTGAAGATCACTTTGTGAATCTTGTTTACGCTGATTACGATGTCGTTCCGATGACCGCTGTTGTCGAAGGCGTTACGGTTGAGCTTGACGGCAATACGCAAGGCGGTATTGATGGCTACATATATCGCGCGTATAAGGTTATTCCGTGGGCACAGATGACTGACGGTGTGGTAACGATTCAGATCGATGCACCGAATGAACCATACGTTGCTTTTGACTACGCTTTGCTTGATACGACCGCGATTCCGGTTCAGCCGATCGCTATCCCGGAACCTGCAACAATGATTCTGTTCGGTTCCGCGCTGGTTGCGCTGGTACGGAAAATCAGAAAGTAGCATTAATTTTGTTAAGAGGATACTGTAAATAATGAAAAAAACAACTCTATTATCAACCCTTGCGGCGTCAATAATTCTGGCACAGGTTTCTGTATCGTTTGCGGTGACGTTGTATATCGGTGACAAAGACGGGTTCGGGTATGGCAGTGCCGCAGGCTACGTCAATGAATTGGGCGGAAACCCTGATGCTAATGGTAACGGCATACTTGATCCGGGTGATGCATTGCCTGACCGCAACACGAATGGATCTGTTGCATCAGGTTCACAAGATGATTTTGATTACCGTTCGGCAGAATTATCAGCAACAAATGGTGCGTACTACACGGACGTTGCTTTGTCAAACTCCAATGAGGCGGCATTCCCAAATCAGAACTATATTGCGCACAACGTATTGTTTACCTTCAATTTTACCGTACCGACTATCGGTGATATTGATTACGGGCAGGATCACTTTATCAACCTTGTTTACGCTGATTACGATGTTAATCCGATGACCGCAATTGTTGAGGGGGCTACAGTGGTTCTTGAAGGAACCACCACGTTTGGCGGCATAGACGGTTTTATATGGCGCGCATATAAAGTGGTTAGCTGGTCGGATATGTTGGATGGAGTGGTAACAATCACGATTCATGCTCCTGATGAACCGTATGTCGCTTTTGATTACGCTTTGCTTGATATGGAGCCGATTCAGGTTCCTGAAGTTGGTATCCCGGAACCTGCAACAATGGCGCTGTTTGGTTCAGCCTTGGTTGCGCTGGTACGGAAAATCAGAAAGTAATAATTATATTCAGTTGATATATAAAAAAGCCGGGATGAATGTTCATTCCGGCTTTTTTTTGTTAATTTCGGATGTAAAGCTCACAAAAGAATGTCATCGCTCTGCTATGAAAGGACTGCGACAATCTACTCCGCAGGATAATGTTGCACGATGCGATCACCACGTCGCTAACGCGTCTCGTGATGACAGCTTAAAAGAGAACCTTTTTCAGCACACCCAACTTCGGATTGCCTAATTAATCGATTCTTCCTGAACTGCCTGAACAGGCGGTTTGACAAACAGGTATGTCAGCACAGCGCCCGCAACAGCGACTCCCGCGGCGCTTTTAAACGCGATCTGATAACTTCCCATAGAATCATATACCAGCCCGCCGAGCCATGGGCCGATAAAACATCCGCATCCGTATCCGATGAAAACAATACCGTAGTTTACGCCGAAATTCTTCATGCCGAAGAAATCTCCCGTAGCCGCAGGGTAGACAGCCAGAAAACCGCCGAAACATAACCCGATCAGGCCTGCTATCGCATAGGCGGCGCTCAGCTCGCTTATGCTCGGTAACAGAAATTTGCTTCCGGCAGTTAGGATGAATAACAGCACCAATGTGTTTTTCCTGCCAATTTTATCGGATACGGCGCCGAAAATGACACGCCCCAGTCCGTTGGCGATAGCGAGTATGATTAAGGCGGTCGCCGCCTGATTCGCGTCATATCCCGCATCCTGCGCGAAAGCGTTTATGTGCCCGATGGTCATCATTCCCGCAACCATGGACATGAGATAGGTAATGAATAAAATCATGAATGAGCCGGTTTTTATCATTTCAAACGGTTTGAAATCAAAACTTTCATTTGATTGCGCGTTAGCGGCGGCTACTACCGGTTCCCATCCTTTCGGGGGCGGTTTCAGCAATTGTGCGGCGCCAATAATAAGAGCGCCGAAGGACGCGCCGTACAAGAGCATGGTATGCCTCCATCCTATCATTTCAATGAACATTGTCGATAACCGGGCGAAGATAGCGGATCCAAACCCGAATCCGAAAATAATGATGCCGGTGATCATACCTTTTTTATCCGGAAACCATTTCACGCCTGACGATACGGCAGGCAGGTACCCGAGCCCGGTACCAATACCGGCGATACCGCCATACGTACAGTACAGCCATAGCTTTGATTGAGTTTTGTACGCGAGTATCCATCCAAGGCAAACCAGCGCGCCGCCGATGCTTGCGGTCAGGCGAGGGCCTATTCTTTTCTCCAGCAATCCGCCTACGACCATAAATGTGGAAAATACAAAGATTAAAATCGATTGCGCCAACGATGTTTCCGCACGGCTCCACCCGAATTCCTCTGCGATAGGCAAAAGAAACACTCCCCACGCGTACGCGACACCAAGGCACAAAATGATTATGATTCCGCCAGCCACCACCAGCCATCTTCTGGATGGTTTTGGTAATTTCATCTGGTTACCCCCTCTGGTTTCTTGGACAAAAGTTGCCATAGGGTACCGTAAATCAGGGCATATTGCAAGAAAAAAACGCTTTTTTGGCGTCTTATGTGCTGGTCATAAAGCAAGTTATGAATAAAGATATATTTATAGGAATAAACAGAAATAATTAAATAAGCATATTATTATTCATGAAATATATCTGCATGTAATACATTGTATCAAAATGCCTGCGCAGAGATAACCAACAGGATATGAAGGGATTAAAAAAAAACAAGACGGAGCAGATCATGGTAGTTGTTCTGCTCCGTCTATGCATATTTTGAAAACACTCTGATTCTAACTGTGCGAATTATAATCTCATGCTGTAATCCGTTTTGAGCATGCGCGAGTATATGTCATGTACGCTTGTTCCGCAATATGCCTCGACAGGTTGTCGTTGTAGAAAAACCAGTTTGGACTTGGCGTTTCGCCGCATGATCTGAGTCTTTTCAATCCGTTAATAACGGTTTTACCAATGGTAGTGCCGACCTGCCAGTACGTTCCGGAAAAGACGATGGCGTCGATTCCTCCCAGCGCCGCTATAACACTGCCTGCGGCAAGGAGAATTTTATACGAGATCATGTCCTTCGCCAGCGTATATTCCGGTTTGTTTACGGACAAAAACAGATCCTTAAGAGAAACACGTTCGCCGGTTAAACCGTAGAATCCGCTCTGTTCCGTAAGAAGGGTGTTGACCTGTTCCGGCCCCCATTTTTCTTCACGAAGCAGTTTGAGAATAATGCTTGGGTCAACATCGCCGCACGTTGATTCGCCCGGAATCCCGTCTACAGGCGTTGTTCCTGATGTAACCGTGACTGCCCGCGTACCCATTACCCCGGCGACTTCAATATTCGAATCAAGGCAGATGGACAGAATACGAGGTGTTTTGTGATGCCCCTTTTTGCGTAATTTACGCACCACGTCATGACATGCGGCATCATGGTATAACCCGCAGTACCCGTACCGGCGCAGTGTAGAACCGCACAGCCTTTCAGGCGGATTGATGCCATACAAATACTCGCGTGCCGCAAGATTGGCGAAAAAAGCGGTATCACTTGCCAGCATCAGGGGTTTATCAGGATATATATCCCTGAGCGATTCTATTAGGGAAATCACATACGGCATATGCAGGGGAGCACTCGGGACAAGCCGCCTCAATGCGGCTATTACATCCTGCGTAACCAGCACAGGGCCGTTCCATTCGCTTGCGGTGAACCGGCAATGCACAATGAGCATTTCGGGTTCTGCCGGGCTCTGTTCAATGACTGATTTTACGGTATGTATCCAGTCGACATGTGTTTTTGAAAAGTGGTAGCGATACTGGACGCTATACGATGAAACAGGTTTATTAAGGTTGGAGCTGACAAACGCGCAACTCAGGTTTTTAGGTTTTGTACGAAGCACAAGGCAATTCATCGTGGTACTCCTTATATATTAAGCCGCCATTGTCAGCAGGCGACTTACTCTCCGGCTGATGGCAAGTTCCTCGTCTGTCTGTATGACAAGAATCCTGACCGGACTTTCGGGCAGGGCAATGTCAACCGGCAGTTTCACAGTATCGTTGTTTTTTTCCGGGTCGATCTGTATACCAAACGCATCCATCCCTGTACAGACCACATGTCTGACCAGCGGAACTGTTTCTCCGATCGTATCAGTGAATATAATAGCGTCCGCAGGGCCGACTGCCATCAGGTATGCCCCGACATACTTGCGCAATCTCCACAAGTACACCTGAGCAGTTCGGTCAAGCCCGGATATCTTATTTTTTCCATACGACCATTCCATGGATAGGATATCGCGAATATCAGAAGAAACACCGGATAACCCGAGCACTCCGCTCCGGTTGTTCAGTGTCCGTTCCACATCGTCAACCGCCCACCCTGCCTTTTCCAGCAGGCGCAGGGTCAAAGCCGCGTCAAAATCGCCGCTTCGTGTACTCATAATCAACCCCTGTAACGGAGAAAAACCCATGGTGTTGTCCATCGACTTCCCATTGACTACCGCGCACAGGCTCGCGCCGCCGCTTCCCAGATGACAGCTGACCGCTCTGAAGGTATCCAACGGTTTATTCAGGAACTTTGCCGCTTCTTCAACGACAAACTGATGGCTTGTTCCATGAAATCCGTATTTGCGTATGTCCATGCGTTCTGACAACTCGCGAGGTAACGCGTAGGTATGGGCATAATCAGGGATGGTGCTGTGGTATGCCGTATCGAAAACAGCCGCCTGCGGCAACTCAGGGTACAGGCCTAAACATGCCTCCATCAGTTGTATGGCGGGCGGATTGTGAATGGGTGCCATGTGCTCAAATGTGTGTAATTGCGCAATTATCTCTTCAGTAATGAGTACCGGTGAAGAAAACAGTTTCGCGCCATGCACTACCCTGTGCCCTATGGCGTCAGGCATGCATTCCGACTCAGCCAGCAGTTTCATGACTTCCTTAAAGGCGGTATAATGATTGGGAAGATGTCCTTCCCGTGACTGTTCGCCTTCCGCGGTTCTATGAAAAATGACTGATGACTGAGTGGTTTTCGGGCCGACACGCTGAGCCTCTCCTCCTGCAATCAGGGATTCCCTGACGCTGTCGATTAATTTGTATTTCAGCGATGAGCTTCCGCAATTAAAGACCAGTACTTTCATTCATCCGACTCCTTCTTCTGTGCCGTAGTGTGCATACACCAAAAGTTATATTTCGTCATCGGAAGACCATCCGAATACAGGTACGCCGATACAGCTATGCACTATTGCGGCTGTTCCGTAGGATGCTCTGGCAATTTTGTCCACAACAACAGATTCATTCACAGCATGCGCCTGTTCTTCGTTGCCCGGGCCGTACCCGATAGTCGGTATATTGAACTCATTGACAAATACGTTGCCTGCGGTTCCCATGCGTAAGCGGCTGAGTTTCCATTTACCTGCCACCACATTGCATCCTGCGGCAGTAAGGGCGTGACGGGCACGGTCAACTAGTTTGCTGAATGGATCCGTAGACCATGCGTCAGCGATTTTGCGGACAGCCTTTACGGAACCGGTGTAGAGTTTCTGTTCTTCCTGCGCTATAGCTACATCCACCGCGACAGCTCCGGACGGCTGGCCGATCAAAGAAGCAAGGCGCCCCACCTGAGCAACAACATCGTTCACATTTTCTGCCTCGTGCAAACGCCGCGTAACTCTGATGGTGGCATTGCGGTTTCCATCGCTTGAGCCAAATGACGGTTCGCATATTTCGATTTCAGACGTGTTGTGTTTGCCGTTGTACAGGTCGTTCATAATATCCTGAACGGCATCGTCAACATGAAACGGGTTCATTCCGCTGACACGTATATCAAGGTCGAGCCATCCGTCATGCCCGTAATACAGGCCCAGAGTGGTCGGCTCGCCAAGAATTGCATAGGTCGGTTTCAGTTTCAGTTCAGGAAGCGTTTCGCTCAGGAGCGTTTTCACGCCGAGGCTCAACCCGTTTTCTTCAGCAGTCGTTGCCGCGACAACCAGCGTCCCTTCAAGCGGAAGGAGGCTCCGTTTCAGCAACGCTCCGGCGTATATCTGAGCCGCTATACCGCTTTTACAGTCAGCGGCGCCGCACCCGTAGAGGATGCCGTCCTTTATAATCCCTTCAAAAGGCTTGTGGTTCCATTGCGATTCGTCACTCACAGATACCGTATCAATGTGGCTGTTCAGCACCACAACAACATCGGACGACCGCCCCAATATAACACCGACAACGTTTCCAGCGTTATCACGGGTCACGAGGTCATACCCGAGCTGAGTCATCTTATTTTCTATCATTTTAGCGGCGTTTGCCTCGTTCAGGCTGGTGCTGGGTGTCTGAACCAGTTTCTGCGCGAACGAGACCATTTCTTCTTCCAGGTGGCTGGCATGCATCTGCAATAATCGGTACATAACTTCTCTCCTTAAAATATGTAATTATGAAATGTTGCCGGGCGTCATGCGACACCGCGTTTTATACAGTTTTAACAATAAAGCAGTATGCGTGCCATATGTTTAATATATTTATAACTCGCTTTTAATTAGGTATTTATATATTTAAATAGAAATATAACGATTTCTAAAATAATATTAATTTGAAATTTTAGTATTTCATTTTGAAATTATTTCATTGACCGGCATATCACAAAAGCGTATGGTGGATGTATGAAATCCGATGATATCACTCTTGAAGAAATGGTGTCTTTCAGCGAAGGCATGATTAGCCTCAAAGGGCGGCGTCTTGTCCTGCATGACATTAATGCCATGGCAAACCTGCGCAAAGACATTACTTCTCTTACCAACATAGGACACGCGCGCCTCCTGTTCACACGGTTCGGCTATTTCTGGGGTCAGGCGGATGCCGCCGCGGTAAAAAGAATATATTCGCTTGACTCTCTCCATGAATGGCTTAAAGCCGGACCTCGAATGCATAGCCTGCAGGGAGTCGGCAAAGCGAGGGTTCAATCATTCGCGTTTGACGAAAAAAACAGTTCTTTCAACATGGAAATCCGCTGGTATGATTCCGGCGAAGCGGAGGAGCATCTCGTCGCATTTGGCAAATCGACCGTTCCTGTGTGCTGGATTCTAATAGGATATGCGAGCGGATACGTTTCATATTGCATCACGAAAAAAGTGTACTTCAAGGAAATATCATGCCGCGGGCAAGGCAATCATTTCTGCACTTTTATCGGTAAAGATATTGAGTCGTGGGGCGAAGAGATAAAAGAAGACCTGCCTTTCTTTCGTTCCGACGATGTGCCCGGCAAAATAGCGGATATATCCAAAGAACTCAAAAAGAAGATGCTGGAATCGGAAAAACGCGACCTGAAACATCGAAATACGGCACGGACAAAACCCTTTTTTCATCCTGAAGTGCGCAGTAAAGCGTTCGCTGATGTCCTTGACCTTGCGCAACATGTGGCTCCGTTCAATACATCCACACTAATTACGGGCGAAACCGGAGTAGGGAAGGAAGTGCTCGCGCGGTTCATACACCGGAACTCATACTGCGCTAACGGCCAGTTTCTGGCAGTCAACTGCAGTGCGCTTCCCGAATCGCTGGCTGAAAGCGAGCTGTTCGGGCATACCAAAGGAGCGTTCACAGGCGCGCATTCCGCCCGCAAAGGTTTTTTTGAACAGGCATCGGGCGGAACTATATTTCTTGATGAAATCGGTGATATCTCGCTGGCGATGCAGTTGAAAATACTGCGTGTTTTACAGGAACACGAGATTTACCGGGTTGGCGAAAGTGTTGCGCGCAAAGTCGACGCCAGAATCATCGCCGCCACCAACAAAGACCTGAATTCTGCGATACGCGAAGGATCTTTTCGGGAAGACCTGTATTACCGGCTGAGCGTCATCAATATTCATATACCCCCCTTACGTGAACGGCGCGAGGATATTCTGCCGCTCGCCCGGTTTCTGACAGGACAGATCGAAAAACGGCTCAAAATGCATTCTCTAAGGCTTGACCCGTCATGCCTTGAATTACTGCTCAATTATCCGTGGCCGGGCAATGTCCGGGAACTCGATAACGTTCTTGAACGCGCGGCAGTGCTGTGCCACAAAAAAACAATACTCCCCTGTCATTTGCCGCCGTACATAACTTCCGGCGTATATTATAAAGACACCGGCGCGGCTTCACTTGCGGATATGGAGAAAATGCATATCCTCTCCGTCCTGCAGAAAGTTGACGGCAATCGCACAAAAGCCGCGGAAATACTTCAGGTCAGCCTGGCAACATTATGGCGCAAACTGAAACAGTATGGAGAATTGAAATCAGATTAAGATACGACAGCATGTTCTGTGCTGTCTTCGCTCATATCAGCTTCAACCACAATCTCGGCGAAATTCCGGTATGCCTGTTCCATCTGTTTCGCGAACGAGTCAGGGAAAACATGAAAAGCTCCTGTCCTGAAAGCTGTTATTAACGCATCTGCTACCAGCTCGGGCGGTTCTGCAATATCGTTTAAACCGGCATTCTCAGCCATCCGGGTTTTTATTGGGCCGGGATGCACACTGACCACGGTTGTTCCCTGTTCCGCAAATAATGAGCGGAGCGCTTGCGTGATCGAATACGAAGCCGCCTTTGACGCGCAATAAGTCGTAAACTGCGGAAACGATTTCAATGACGCAACCGAGTTGATCTGCACAAAAACACCGCCTCCATTCTTTTTCAGTACCGGCGCAAACGCCTGTGCCATTCGAATGAGCCCGAAGACGTTTACATCCAGCTCATAGCCGAGTGTGTCGATAGCGTTTTCAGATAAGGCGGTAGCGGACTTCAGTACACCGGCGTTATTTATGACAATGTGCGTATCCTGTGCGGTTTGAGCGGCTTTTTTTACCTGCGCGTTGTTCCGAATATCAAGTTCAAGAGGGATAATTTTATCTCCATATTCCGCTGTCAGATGCGCGAGAGACAACGGATCGCGTACAGCCGCATACACTTTCCGGACACCGTTTTTTACCAGTGATTCTGTGATAGCTTTTCCGATTCCGCGGTTAGCGCCTGTGACCAATGCGGTTTTTCCTGTTATGTCGTATGTTTTCATCGTGTACCTCCAATCTCATGCCGGATATAACGTGTGAGTTCACTTGATGTCTGCCGGACATAAATAATCATGCAACAAACATTAAGGTAAGATCAGGGTATTGAAAAACGAGTTTATATAATGATGAAAAAAGCCCTGCAGGAAAATTACAGGGCTGGAAGATCAATTTAAATATGAAACGGTTACCGTTTGCGAATCGCTAACCGTGCCGCGCCTGCGAGCACCAGCAGGACAGTCGCCGGTTCCGGCACGGCCGGGGGCGGCGGTTCCGTAAGATCGTAGACCTGATGCAATGTAAGAAACGTATCATCCATGCCAAACTCAGTTAAAGATCCGGTTCCATCCCAGAAATTCACCTGAAAGCGAAGAACATACGCGTTTTCCGGAACAGCCATTGTATATGATTGTGAAACATGCGGGTTATTTTGGGTCATCGGCCAGTTGTATACATAATTCCCGACCATTTGAAGAATGTCCCAGTTGCTGTCAAAGATTATCATATATGCGGCTATACCGGCGGAATACTCCGGCGGAGTCCTGCTTGTCCAGCCGGTATAATCAGCGCCGTACGTGACATAGGCGCCGGGTTTCCATCCGTATTCAGAGATAGCAAAATAAAAATCCTGATAAATACCCGCATCATAATTTGCGGATGCGTGGCCTGCCGAATAAAAATGATATAACCCTTCTGTCGGCCCGTAAACCCCGACCGCGTTGTTTGAACTGGTAATTGTAAAATTGCCCCAGCTTCCCCAGTTTGCCATACCGCTTTCAGCGCCGGGGTTGACCAGCAGGTTCCCGGAAGACTCCAGCACCTCGTATGCGCGCGCGGACGGCAGTATCAGAAGGCAAAACAATGTCGTAACAAACAGTTTTTTGTACATATATCAGATCCTTTTCGCCCGTTTAAGCAATACCCCGACAGCGGAGATCAAAAGAAGTATCGTCGCAGGTTCCGGTACGGCAATTGGATACGGTATCTGATGCGCATTTGCGGTATATTCGTCGATGACGTCCTGTGTGCTTAACGCTGTCTGATATACTTTGAGTTCGTCAATATAACCGTTGAAAAAATCACGATAATAGTCCGCTTCAACTCCTTCGTTGATAACTCCGATATACATTCTTTCATCGGTTGAGGCGGCATAATCAGCGATAGGCTCGTTGTATGTATGGGTAACGGACGCAACGAGCGAACCGTTCAGGTACAGCCTGTTCTGATTATTCGAACCGTCATAAACAAAGGCAAAATGATAGATTTCATTAACGTCAACCAGCCCTGCACCTGATATCGCGTTCGCCTGCCAGTTGGTTGTTGCGCGGGCGCTTCCTTTCAGTGAACCGTCACTGTTTACCGTCACGGAAAACACGCTATCCGGCCATGTGCTTCCTGAAAACCGGGCATGTGACATGGAAAACAGTGTTGTTGAGCCTGTAAGTGAAATTGCTTTGAAAAAACCGGAAACTGAAAAATTGTTATGCGTTATCCCGTTCGGAGCAGGCCCGTTTATATTGGCGGATTGCAGATAGCTTGATCCATTGAGGCTCAGTGTGCCGTTGTCAATGGCTGGAGAACCCGTGCCGTACATATCATGTAAACTCCGTGAATCGGTGAAGTCCGTTGTAAAATCATAATGCTGAACGGGTGTCGGTGCTGAAAATGCATTGCTTAAACCGAAACTCAAGGCGATAATGCAGACTGCCAGTGCAGTTATGTATTTAAAAGGCATAGGTCATCCCCCTAATGGTTATCCATATAGATATTATACACTCGCATTAAGAAAATTGCAAATCTCAAGGATTAATTTATATGCCTTTTATGTGATCGGATGACGAAACAGGTGAAAAATATCATTATTTATGCATAATTTAAAGAAATAGCCCTTGATAAAATTATTTTTATTCTTAAAAAATATGAACATAACACCATAATTTTTATCTTTTTATTAGAATATTAAGAACTTAAAATGACAACGAATGGAAGAGAAAATGAAAATTTTTAAGATCATTCTAATACTTTTTCTTATTTTATTTTTTGCTTTAATCGTTGGTATTTACATCTTTTTAAGAACCTTCGACTTGAACAATTATAAACCAATAATCATTGATCAAGCCGAATCCACTCTTAATCGAGACGTTGATTTTTCTACAGCGAACCTTCAACTGTCATTTAAACAGGGAATCGCGTTTGAACTTAATAATCTCGTGATAGGCGGTTCTCCATCATTTCAGGAAGGTGATTTTCTGCGGGTTGAACAAATCTCTCTGGGAATAGACGTACTTCATTATATTTTTAATAAAGAAGTAAAAATATTGGATATTTTTCTTAAATCCCCTCAAATTGTGCTCGTTAAAAATAAAAGCGGCAAGATGGATATTGAGGAATTCGGACAGGATTTAGAGAAAACAAAACCGGAGCCCGAAACACCAGCGCAACCCCACGATAAACAAATATCTTTACCTATCATTTATGTCGATCAATTACAAATTGATAATGCGTCACTTAAATATATAGATAGAACGTATGAGCCGGAAAAGATCTTAGAAATTTCTCGCGTTGATTTTAAAATTTCAGATTTTTCTCCCGGTAAAGAAGCGCCATTCAAATTTGATATGGCGCTGTTCAGCGACGAACAAAATATTCATAGTTCCGGTAATGTAAAACTGGATGCAGACAATCAGCAGGTTTTGTTCAGTCCACTGGATTTGAGCGTAAATTTATCGGATTTTTCTATCGAGACGATGAAAACTCTAATACCAAAAAACAAACCGTTCCCTTCAACTTTAAACGGACAATTCAATGTAGCCGCCAAAAAAATTATACTTGGGACAGAAGGATTAACTGAACTGATTGCGGATGCCGGCTTCTCGGACGGTAAAATAGCCCTAACAAATGCCGGATATACTATTAATCTGGATAAAATCAATGCCGCGTTAAATAAGTTATCACTGAAAGACGAATTCACCTATTCCCTTAAAATGGCGTACTTGAGCGATTCTCAAAATATCGATTTAAACGGGCGCGGACGGCTTGATATTGCCGCTAAAGCAATTACATTAAAAGATCTGCGCTTTGCTTCGGATTTATCCACGTTTTCCATGTCAAAACTTAAAGAGTCAATACCGGAATTGAAAGATTCAGATTTGCCTGAAAAAATGGAAGGTTCAATCCGGCTAAACCTAAGTACTATGCAGATAGCTGACGCAAAACTGGTATCACTAAAAGGCGACGGAGATTTTTCCGACGGCAAAATATCATTCAGTAATCTTCCTGAATCACCTGAAAACATTAATGTTAAATGGAATTTTACTGAATCCGATATTACTATTCCTCAAATCCTGATGCACATCGGACAGGGGGAACTTGAAGGATCTGCCAATGTTGTTAATTATCTGACTGACCGGAATTTCGCTATAAATATGGATTTTCAGAACATGGAATTAGGGGAGATTCTTAATCAACAGGATCAATCAGTCACGATTGAAGGTAAATTAAGCGGGTTGATAAAAATTCAGGGTCAAGGGGTAGAGGCTGAAAAGACGCTGGACACATTAGCAGGCAACGCCAGCGTATCGTTCGCGGACGGCAAACTTAACAATATCAATATATTCAAGACTGTTTTAGGTAAATTGACGATGTTCCCCAACCTTTCGGAGATCCTTGAATCGCGCTTTCCGGATAAATATAAAAACCTTACGAGCAAGGATACTATTTTATCTCAAGCAGATATAAAAGCGAACATCAAAAATAGAGAAATTAGTTTAAATCAGGTCAATGTTGTAGCTGATAGTTTTGTGTTCGATGGAACCGGAAAAGCGACGTTTGACAAAACATATAATCTGGAAGGATCCTTTCTGATACCTGCCGACCTTTCTATGAGTTTAGCTGATCGTATTAATGAGGTTAAATATATCTTTGATGAGCAAAACAGGATTTTTATACCTTTAATAGTTCGGGGTAAAGAAACGAATATGACATTCACGGTTGATTTAAAATATCTTACATCTAAAATTATTAAGATTCAGGGACGCGAACAGTTGAAAAAAGTGCTGGACAAAACACTGGATAAAAAAGAATCCACACCAACCGAACAAAATCAACAGGAAAAACCGGATCAACAGAAAGAACCGGAAAGAACCACTTCGGATATAGAATCTATCGGCAATCAACTAATTAATCAAGCTCTAGATAAACTCCTTGAGTACGATAATAATTGATCCTTTCCATACGGGGTGGACAAATATGAGATATTTGGATGAATAATAATTTTTTCATAAATAAACCTGTTCACTCTGATTTTCTTGTTCATTGGACAGGAGAAGATATAGATAAGGAACATGATCAAAAATGGTATGAGAATCCAAAAAACCAATCGTTAACAAATCAGGGCGCGTTCAATGCATACTTGGAGAGATTGAAATATATACTTAAATATGGTTTATGGATGATAGAAAGTAATGATGGCGAGAAAATTGTTGTTAATAAGCAAAGTTATGATAAACCTATTTTCCCAAGAACATGCTTCACAGAATTGAGATTGTCTGAGGCAAGAAAGCATGCCAAGAGATTTGGAAGGTTAGGAATAGGGTTCAAACGATATTATCTTTTTGATAGGCTAGGTGCTCCTATGATATATGTGCAGGAAGGTACAGAAAGTGTTTTATTCCCGCCATTTTCTAAAAAAGACTTTGATGAAAGTAATCCAGCATGTTCTTTTTTAAAACACATGTGCCCTTCTGACGAAAAACCAAAGAATTATAAGTATTTTGATGAATCCGAGTGGAGGATAGTGTTTTCTAATCGGCTTGATAAGAAGTACTACAAATGCCCTGATGAAATTAATGATGAAGGTTTTAACGATTATATCAATAAGGCTGGGAAAAAACCTAAATATTTACTTCCTTTGGATAAATGGTTTTCTTTCATTATTTATCCGAGTTTGCACGTCAAGGTTGCCGCAGAACAGGATACTGATATACGTAATGAAATAAATAGAATCAAACCCTCTTTGCCTAGACGACAAACAGTTAATTGTTTGCAAGGGACTGCTGGTTATGAGATGAATAGTAAGCCTATTGAGATAGACTTAGATGCATGTCGTAATTTTTAATAATAAAATTATAGAGCTTATCAATTCACTCTTTTCACACGTCGAAGTATATCAGGCAGAGATACATCCTACGTTATATAAGATAGAATATCGACCTCTTAATCGCCCATTTCCGCTTCTTTGATGATGCGGTAGGCGTCTTCAGGAGACGACGCGGCGGCAAGCTTTGAACGGAACGCCTCGCTTCTCGCCAGTTGAGCGATATTCGCCAGCGCCATCACATGCGGTCCAGCCATATTAGGCGGCGCAATCAGGATAAAAAAGAGGTGCGACGGTTCGCCATCCAGAGAAGCATAATCAATCCCTTCCTTAGACACAGCCAGCGCGCCCACAAGTTTCTTCACGGCAGTACTTTTGCCATGCGGAACAGCCAGCCCTTTTTCCAGCCCGGTGCTCTGCTGAAGTTCACGGTCCATCACATCCAGAAACGCTTGTTCCGGGTCGGAAACAAGCCCGTTATTTTCAAGTATGGCGATCAGCGACTGTATTACGGTTTCTTTGGAAGACCCGTCAATACCGATCTGAATCAGTTGCGGTGAAAGTAATTGGCTCATTTTCATGATCCCTGATCCCTTTCCTACAAATTATCGTACATTATCTTTATGTTTTCTGAGTCTTTAACGATTATTACCGGGCACGGCGCACGGCGGAAAATGCGTTCGTTGGTATTATAAAAAAAGTCGCGCCTGCTTTCCGGTTCTTCCAGTTTGCCCATGACCAGAAGGTCGATGTTATCCTGTTTCATCCGCCCGGCTACTTCGGCGAAAACATCGCCTTTGAGCAGTATAGTTTCTACCGGAACCCCTTTGTTTTCAGCAAGTTCCCTGACATGGTTCAGGTAATGTGTTCCGTCGTCCTCAAGGGCTTTTTCGTAATCCATTTCTTCCAATTTTACGAAAATTTTAGCGCGGGTCAGTTCCTGTAATGTTTTGATGTCAACCACATACACAGCGCTGATACGCGCGCCGAACCATTTCGCGAGGCACACAGCGTACTGTGCGGCGATGATCGAGTCTTCGGACGCTTCGATGTAAATCATTATTTTTTCCGGTTTTGTACGGAAGTCCATAGTTGCCCTCTGTCAAGGTTTGCTTTTCAGCCTGTTTTTGATCAGTTTGGTGACGAAAAATGCCTGCCGGTCCGCTTCATCAAGGGCGTTTTGAATATAGTCTATCGTGTCTTTATAGTCAGGTAAATATATTTTTTCCAGAGCGTTAACCCTGCGCATGGTTTTCTGCGCTTCTTTCGCGAGGCGCAGAACGGATATGCGCAGTTGCGCCAGTTTGCCGAGATCGTTGAGTATCTCATGAAACTTGGAAACCGCGGCGTCGAGAGATAAGTCTGTACCGAGAAAACTGTAGTAAGGTTTTTTTTCCGTGACGGATACATCAACCACAGGCAGGTTCAGCCCCATGACTTTACGTGACGAGGTGCTGACCATGGTTTTAATCGGTATGGACGCGCGCATTTCAGCGAGCTTATCCCTGCCGAGCGATACAAGAGCTCTGTCCAGCAGGAGATAGGCTTCTTTGATTAGCCCGTCTACCTTATCCTGAATTTCCGAGGCGGTACCGATCATACCGAGCAGTTCAGCTACAATAATGTCGCGTTTCTGTTCCAGAAGCTGGTGCCCTTCAGCGGCGAAGTTCAACTGCTGTTTCAGGTTCATGTAATTCGTTTTAGTAGGAGCAATATCAAACCGTGCCATTATTTTCCGTAAAATTTTTGTATTTCTTCTTCAGTCATGCGGTACAACTCGTCTTTCGGCAATGACGATAACACCTGCCAGCCGATGTCCAGAGTAGTATCTATATCGCGGTTCTCGTCTTCACGCTGTGAAAGGAACCGGTCTTCAAAATGTTTGCCGAAATCAAGATATGTATGGTCAATAGGCGTCAGTTCCTCTTCGCCGATAACGGACGCCAGCGCGCGCACATCTTTTACGCGCGAATATGCGGCGAACAACTGGCTAGCCAGATGCGGGTGATCCTCGCGTGTCATCCCTTTGCCGATACCGTCTTTCATCAATCGCGACAGAGACGGCAGTCCGGCTATCGGCGGGTAAATGCCTCTGCGCGACAGGTCGCGTTCCAGTACGATCTGCCCTTCGGTGATGAATCCGGTCAAATCAGGTACCGGATGGGTGATATCGTCGTTCGGCATGGTTAAAATCGGCATCTGGGTGATGGAGCCTGCTTTGCCTTTGATGATACCCGCGCGTTCAAATATGGACGCCAGGTCGCTGTACAGGTATCCCGGGTACCCTTTCCTGCTGGGTATATCTCCGCGTATGGTGGCGATTTCGCGAAGGCTCTCGCAATAGTTTGACATATCGGTCATAACCACCAGTACATGCATACCATGATCGAACGCAAGGTGTTCCGCGCAGGTCAGAGCTACGCGCGGCGTGACCAGCCTTTCAATGGGCGGGTCATCGGCGAGGTTCAGGAAAAGAACCACGTTTTCCAGCGCGCCGGTTTCCTCAAAGTTGCGTATAAAGTATTCCGCCACATCGTATTTGATACCCATAGCGGCGAACACGACGGCGAAACTTGAATCTTCACCGAGAATCTTTGCCTGACGGGCGATCTGAGCGGCAAGTTTGTTATGCGCCAGCCCACTGCCGGAAAAAATGGGCAGTTTCTGGCCTCTGATCAGGGTGTTCATGCCGTCTATGGCTGATATCCCTGTCTGGATAAATTTCTGCGGGTAATCGCGAGCCGACGGGTTAATCGGCTGTCCGTTGATGTCGCGGCGTTCAACAGCCATCGGCGCGGGCAGTTTGTCAAGGGGCCTGCCGATACCGTCGAACACCCTGCCGAGCATATCTTTAGATACGCCAAGCTGTAACGGTACGCCGGAAAACCGAACTCTCGTATCTTTGAGCGATAACCCCATTGTCCCTTCAAACACCTGAATCACCGCCATGCCGTCTGCCGCCTCAAGTACGGTGCCGAGGCGTTCTTTGCCTTGCGGGTCGGTCAGTGACACCAGTTCGTTGTATCCAACGTTATGAATGTTTTCTATGAACAACAGCGGCCCGTCAAGCCCGGTAACCGTATTGTATTCCCGTTTGGCAAGAAGAGAAGATGTCTTATCCATAAGTCAATTCCAGTTCGCTGAACGTTTTTCGCATCCTGTCGAGTAAATCGTCGAGTTTCTCTACTTCCTCATTGGCAACGGAAAACTTCATTTTCGCCATTTCGGACAGGATAGGAAGCTGTTTTATTTTTACCAGTGTCGCGCCTTTTTTTATCAGTTTTAAACCTGAATGATAAAAAGTCAGGATAATTCTCAGCATTTTAACCTGTTTGGCAACAACAGAATACATATCTATCTTGTCAAAAGCGTTTTGCTGAAGGAACGCGTTTTTAAAATAGGTAGCCGTATCGAGCACCAGCCGCTGAGTATCGGGCAGGACATCAGGCCCGACCAGTTTAACTACCTGCTGGAGCTTGCTTTCCTGCTGGAGCAGTTCCATTATTTCGTTACGGAGCGAGCGCCATTCCGGGTCAACGTTCTTTTCCCACCATGGGGCTATTTCGTCGACGTATTCGCTGTATGAATCGAGCCATGATATGCTCGGATAATGCCGCGCGTTGGCAAGCTGTCGGTCGAGTGCCCAGAACGCTCTGACAAACCGTTTTGTATGCTGTGTGACCGGTTCGGAAAAATCGCCGCCCGGCGGTGAAACCGAGCCGATAACCGTGACAGATCCGGGTGTGCCCGCGAGGTTGGTTACACGCCCCGCCCGTTCGTAGAATCCGGCAAGCCGTGTTGGAAGGTACGCCGGAAACCCTTCGTCGGCAGGCATTTCTTCCATACGTCCACTGAGTTCGCGTAACGCTTCCGCCCACCGTGAAGTTGAGTCTGCCATGATGGCGACGTTGTACCCCATGTCACGGTAATATTCAGCCATGGTTATACCTGTATAAATAGACGCTTCGCGCGCCGCAACCGGCATATTCGATGTGTTCGCGATAATGATAGAACGTTCCATCAGCGCTTTGCCTGTGCGGGGGTCGATCAGTTCGGGAAATTCATTGAGCACGTCGGTGATTTCGTTTCCGCGCTCGCCGCATCCGATAAAAATAATGATATCAGCGTCGCACCATTTCGCCAGCGCTTGCTGAACCATGGTTTTGCCTGTGCCGAACCCGCCGGGAACGGCTACTGTCCCGCCTTTTGGTATAGGGAAGAGGGTGTCTATAACCCGTTGCCCTGTAATAAGCGGTATACTCAGCTCCTCTTTGCCTTTATGCGGCCTGCCGATACGCACCGGCCAGCGGTGGAACATGGGAAGTTCCTTAACGCCGGTTTTCGTTTTTATGGTGGCGATGACTTTGTCGACAGGATACTCGCCCGCTGAGGCTATATTTGTTATAGTGCCTTCTATATCAGGAGGTACCAGCACTTTATGTTCTATTAAGCTCGTTTCCTGAACAGTGCCGATCACTAATCCGGGGGTAACTGTATCGTTTAATTTAAGCACAGGTTTAAACTGCCATTTTTTCGTACGGGACAGAGCCGATATGTTTATACCGCGCGATATAAACGAGCCTGATTCCGCTTCGAGCACTTCAAGAGGGCGTTGTATACCGTCGTACACGGTACCGATCAGTCCGGGCCCGAGTTCGAGTGACAAAGGCATGCCTGAGCCGTATACCGGTTCGCCGGGACGTATTCCTGTGGTATCTTCATAAACCTGTATGTGCGCGACATCGTGGTTGATACGTATAATTTCGCCGACGAGCCGTTCGTCACCGACATACACCAGTTCAAGCATCTGAGCTGAGGTAACGCCTTTGGCCTCGACCAGCGGCCCTACGATTCGCTGTATAGATCCGATGGGTTTTTCAGCCACGATTATCTCCTTCTCCAAATAGCCGTTCATGGAGCAGTTTTCTGATTTCATTTTCCTGAATGGCAAGGCGTTGTTCCAGGGTATTGTTTATGCGGACATGATGATCTGTGTCCGTTACGATTACGCCGGTTTCGCTGTGCCGTTGGTTATTTATGGTTAAAGCGGTTTTAAGTGAGTATTTCCTGTCCAGTTCCTTCTCAATCTCAGGTATCATCCCTTTTATTACGGACAGGTTATCGTTTTGCCCGATGGAAACAGACGCTTTTTTCGAGTTCAGGGCAACAACCGCTTCCATAATAGCTGATTTCAGAAACGGTACGTACTCTTTGGATTGAGCGAACTGCTGGAGCGATTCATCAATGGCGCGCAGTACCTGATTGATGAACGCGCCGGTTTTTTCCAGCGACATGCGCTGTATCTCAACAGCAACGGATGAGAGGATTTTTTTGCGGATATGCCCGCTTTCAGCTTCCGCCTGCTTGATGATTTTCGCCGCTTTGCTGTTCGCTTCCTGTTCGGCGAGTTTGAGGCGCTGGGATGCCATCATAGACGCTTTTTTAACGGCGTTATCCGCTTCGGTTTGCGCCTCGTCAAGAATCTTTTTGCACATAAGTTCAACTGAGGTGTCCATTATGCATACCTTATAAACTGAATCCAATCGATGATTTCAGGAGTTCCCGCAACGACTTGCGGTCAGGGAGCGGCCCGTTTCTATCCGGTATCTCGATGACCAGCGGGAAATCCATTTTCAGTATCATCGTTTCTATTTTATCACGTACTGAATCAGCGATACGTTCATTGACCATAATGATTTTCACGTTTTTTTCGATGACGGATTTTATCTCATCGAGCATTTGATCGCCGGACGAAACTATTGTACCGGGTATGCCGACCAGCCCGAAACCGAGCACCATATGTTCATCGCCGATAACGTAAAAATCCATGGGAAACCTGTTATTATAATTTACCGAGAATCATAAGGGCAAGGATAAGCCCATATATGGCAATACCTTCCGCCAACCCGACGAAAATCAGGGCGCGCGCTACCAGTTCAGGACGTTCCCCGACCGTACCCAGAGCGGCCGCGCCGACATACCCCACAGCCACACCGGCTCCAAGAGAACCAAGCCCGACAGATATAGCCGCGGCAAGAAATCCCCATTTCATCACTTCGGCGTGTTCAGGTGTCAAAACCGTATCACCATGAGCGGCTTCCTGTGCCAGAACGGTTGATGCCAAGCCGCAGAGAATCGCTCCGGCAAAAATGGCAAGCGGGATCACAGCCATCCATTTTTTAACTACTGATCTGTTCATGTGTTCCTCCAGATTTGTTTTTCTATGGTTAACCTTGTTTCCTGAGTGACAACGGTTTAAACAGTTCTCCGTCCGCTTCGAAAAATTTCGAGAAAAATTCGTAATATTCCAGCCTGATAGCCTGTATGGTAACCACCATGCCTTCCAGCACCAATATCAGGATATTGCCGAAAAACAGCACCAGTATAGACCACACACCGCCGAGCGTACTTTCCCTGACCATGGAGCTCAAGGCGAATATGGCGGCGAACAATCCGGCGTGGCTCAGGGCGAACGCGCCGACCCTGATAAAAGAAAACGTGTTTGCCAGATACCCCATGAAAATTTCCACAACCTCAAAAAACATTTCCATGATATACCCGCCGATACCTTGGTTTTCCTCATGATGCGACTTAATGCCAAGCAGTTTTTCTAGTGGCGCTTTGAGAAACAACAGCGTTACAGGGATACCTATAATCAGCCCGACCGTGTATCCTGACGTGGGGTGCCCGAGATAATACGATTTAAACAGCATCCCGACACATCCCCAGTACAGAAACCCGGCGAGCAGTCCTGACTTGGCAAACAGCGCCCTGCTCCAGTCACCTGTGCGCATCCCGTTGATTATGTTAATGATAATCCCGAGGCTTATCATCCCGATACCGAAATACAAAGCCACTTGCAGAAGTATGTTTATATCGTGCATAGGATGTAGCCATAAAGCGGGTATTATATCCTCAAAGCCAAATATACTTCCATATAAAAAACCAAAAATAATAGAAATTGTCCCGCAATATAAGAAGAGCGCTCCGATTGAGGCGGACGCGGCTGTCTTCTTTTTGCTGAGCGTCATGAATAAACCGATCAATCCCAGTACCAGCCCGTCGCCGATATCGCCGAACATGAACCCGAACATAAAAATAAAGCTCAGCGCGAATATGGGTGTGGGGTCAATACTGCCATGCACTGGTATGCCGTACGACTGCACCAGCATCTGAAACGGTTTAAGCCATACGTTTGTTTTGAATTGGAACGGTATTTTTTTCTTGTCAGGTATTTCTGTTTTTTTCTCGTCGACGATTTCAATATAGCATCGTCCTGCCGCTATTTTTATTAATTCGGCAGAGAGTTGCCCGACGTTGTCATCAGGTACCCAGCCGGATAAAATGGCGGTTCTCCCTGTACGTTTGATATATTTCTGTGCTTCACCTAAAAGCGCTTGCAACTGAATAAAATACGCGCGTGGAACCAGCATGCCGGCGATGGATTCTTTCAGTTTTGTTTCCTGTTCGCGAATACTTTTCCGGTCTTTTTCCACTTTTTCATGGCGTCCGCTGATTTTTTTGATGATTTCTTCCGGCGTCCCCCGAAGGTCAGGCGGTACCTGAACCGCTTCCCAGCTGAGCTCTTTCAGCATTTTCTGCACAGCCGGGCTGTCTTTTTTGAACACAAATACCAAAACCGTTACCCACGGATGTTTTTCCCGGACAGGAATAAGCAGGTGCGGTTTATTGCCGAGATCCGCTTTTAACCGGGAAAGATTGGCGTGCGGCAGGCGGCCCAGGTACTGGTCAAGTACGGAATAACCGCTGACATGGGCGAAATCGAGAAAATCTTTGTACTGATTGAATTCCGCCTGCATGCGGGCGGTATCGTCATATAAATCGTCAATGGATTTTTTTTTGGTGGATAAAGAAAGCAATTTTGACTCGAGGCTGTTTATATCCTGGCGCACTGACTCAAGCGACAATGATTTTATGGTGTCTTTGTTCTGTTCAAGGACAGAAGGGTCATACGACAATTCCATGCCCGCGAACGCCGCCAGTTTGAGCGCTTTTGCCTCAAGGTCACGCAGTTCCGCGACCGGTTGTGACGGCGTAGCGGAACTGAGCTGGTGCGCCCAGTCAGAGATGGAATCAAGCTGAACCGGATGCAGGCACCCCTGTTTGATAATCGTTTCCGTAACCGGTACAAGGTCTTCTGTGAGTGTCACAATGGTAACTTGTTTCATGCTTGTTCCTTTATTACTGCCATCGGATTGGCTGATTTCAATTCGTCAATCCGTTCTTTTTTATTAAGATACAACAGCCAGACCAGTGACCGCAGGCTGTTGAGTTCCCATCGGTTCAATGTGATGTACGAAAGGACAACCGCCAGCGTGAACGGGTAGCCGCCGAGTATTTTTCGTATCTGGCGGTATAATGCCTGCTGGAGCAGAGCATCGAGCAGGACTGCCGCTTCATCAAGGCTTCCTTTCTGAATGAACCTGCCGATCGAATCGAACGGCCTGACCGCGAGTTTCTGCAATAAGTCGCGGTTATCCTTGCTGACATATAAATCGAAACACTGATCCTGTTTAAACTGGGCGCCGCCCGGATACAGGGCGGTGTCGATCGTGTTCGGCGGAATATTGAAATAAAGTTTGCTGCGGATAATGTTCTTGATGTTCAGGCTGTCCACATAAACGCCGAGCAGTTGCTGTACCCCTTTGCGGTCTGTTCCTGAAAGCTGTCCGATCTGCTCGCAGATGCGGGTGAACAAGTCTTTTTCCAATGCGGTTTCAAGATAAAAGAGGGTTTTGCTCTTGTTAAAACGGTCGCGGGCGTTTGCCAGCGCTTTGCCGTAGGGGATACCCATCATCTGCACGATGATATCTTCCAGCGTTGTGCCTGATTTTGTGAAGATAGACCAGTCTATGGGATATCTCTGCGAATATTGCGTCAGCGCCGGAGGGTTGAACGAATATTTGCCGTGCCATGCGCGCAGTCCGCGTTTTATGTGCTCTATATCATAGAGTTCCGTAAATGTAGCTATGATGTCTGCCGGTAATCCGATTAATAATTTATGGATATGTTTTTCCGCGCTGAGGCTGGTTTCCACAATGTGCGTATCTATGGCATTGATAAATTCTTCGGGCGGCGTATCGTGTACCCATGGTTCGTAACGGGTTTCGGCAAGCTGGTTCATCAATGATTCGATACTGTACGCTGAGTAAAGTTTCTGCCACATATCAGGCGTGAGCAGTGAACCGAGCATAACCCGGACCCGGGCGTTTATATGTGCGTACCTGTGCAGGTCTTTCATTCAGGGAGCGTTACCGATGTTATTGCTTTGGTAATTTCCTTGACCAGTGCCGGTATTACGTCTTTTTTTGCGGTAAGTGATTTAATCAAATGTTCTTCAGCCTGTTTGATCTGCACATCTTTTTCTTTCTCAACGGATATTTGCGTGTCTGCGATAAGCTGTTTGGCATCCGCCTGCGCTTTGTCGATGATGGCATTTTTAATGTCGTTCACCTTGGCGTCAGCGTCTCTGGCGATGGCGTCAGCCTGCTGTTTTGCGTTTGCGGTCAGGTCTTTCGCCTGTTTTTCCGCATCAAGAAGCTGTGTGATGATTTCTTTCATAATGATAGGAATCCCCGCTTGTTGTACGTAGTCAATCTTGTATTATATCGGGAAATCAGGAAATAAAAAGAAAAAAATATGCGGATTGTAATTTATTTATATTTTAGCGGTTGTTTGTGCAGTAAACGCCGCAGTACATTTCATCCTACTGCATATCAGTAACTGATAAAAAAGTGCCTGGAATTTGAAATTCAGAAAAATATATGATATAATTATTGAAGCTAAACAAAGAATAACTTGTTAATAAGGCTTTAGTTATAATGAGAAAAAATAAATCGGGAATTTTGTTTATCATTTTTTCCTTTATCCTGAGCGTTTCGTATACCGCGAATGCAGGCAGTTACTTATATGTTTCCAGCAAAGCCACGGATCAAATATTGCGTTATGATGCGGTTACCGGCGCGTTCGTCGATGTATTCGCCTCTGGCGGCGGGCTTGACCGCCCGAACGGGCTGGTGTACGGCCCGGACGGCAACCTGTATGTCAGCAGTGCGTCTACCGATCAGATTCTGCGCTACAACGGATACACCGGCGCATTTATGGATGTATTCGCCTCAACCGGCGGCATTAACGAACCGGAAGACCTTGTTTTCGGGCCTGACGGCAACCTGTATGTCAGCAGTTCGGCTACTAATGAGGTTTTACGGTATAATGGAAGTACTGGAAGCTTTATGGATGTGTATCTTTCCGGTATCACGTATCCCCGCGGACTGGTATTTGGAGCGGACAACAGCTTGTATGTAGCAACGTGGGGCGATGACCGTGTTTATAAGTATGACGGATCGACTCTTTCTTCATTTGTCTCCTCAGGTTTGAACAATCCTATTGAACTGATATTCGGGCCTGACGGGAATTTGTATGTCAGCAATTATAATGGAGGCAACATTTTGAAATTCAATGGCGACACAGGCGCGTCTATGGGAATTTTTACTGCTATTAACAACCCCATAGGGCTTGCTTTTGGTGATAACGGCAATCTCTATGCCGCCACACAGGAGCAGGACGCGATCAAGATATACAACGGTAACACAGGCGCTTATATCAGTTCTTTGCCTACGGGAAGCGAGCTGGATAACCCGCACTGGATACTGTTCGCCTCGCCGTCCGAGCCTGAACCCGCTGTCCCTGAACCGCTCAGCATCCTGCTGGTTGGGACTAGTTCCGCGATCTGTTTTATCAGGAAACGCGTATCGTAAATTTTCTCTATTAATCTTATTGTACTTTTTGTAGCAAAAAGTACCAAAAACTTTTTCCTGCTGATGAGATGCATATACCGGAACTTAAATTGAACTTAGTTTGTCGTTTAGATAGTAGGGTGATAGTGAAATAAAACTTGAACTTTACAAAAAAATGACGTATCTTATATTATGTAAAGTTAAGAAAGGGGGTATTATAATGGATTATTCCTCGATACCAATTAATTTAAAAAGGATTCGTATTGCTCGAGGTCTAAATCAGAGTCAAGCCGCCGCATTAGCTGATATTTCCAGAGTAGCATACTTTAATATTGAAAGTGGTAAAGCGCTTCCTCGCGCCAGTAATCTGGAAAAACTTGCACGTGGATTTGGTGTAAAAGTACAGGATGTTCTTGCCGCTCCTGCTCAATGCAGTTCTATTCGTTTTCGTTCTAGTAAAATAAAAACTGAGAAAAGTAAAATTATGCGGGAGCAAGTGATTAATGAAGTAACTCGATGGAAAAAATGTTATGACGATTTAGAAATCTTATTGGACCAACAGCGTAGTTTCTCTTTGTCGAATATAAATATCAACGATAATTCATTGAGTATAAAAGAACTGGCTTGGAAAACCCGGGAAATGATGGGGCTTGAACTAGATGAAATTGTAAATGATA
>QZJZ01000068.1 GCA_003599815.1 Candidatus Auribacter fodinae | reverse complement strand
TTCCGATCTGAGGTTCGCTTGCGTTTTCTGTTCAACAGCCCTGCGGAATTCCTCAATACCTGTTTTCAGCACATTGTCCACGGTCAACGAACCTGCCGCGGATATAACCGCGTTATTGAAGAGGCGTTTCAAAAGTTGTTCCTCGTTATTCACTTTTAAAACATAGGCATACGGATCTATGATCTGATAGCGCAATGTCCAGACGGCATGAATGAGGTTTACGTCTCCGCATATAATATACCCGTCAATGCCGGGACGGAGCGTGCGCGGGGTTTTCTTTTTGTCTGCTCCGGTATCCTTGTACCAGAAACTGTCGATGGACAGGCTTTGTATGCGCCCGGACGGGACTTTGATTACCGTGTCTATAGGGTACGGCCATGCCCAGTGCAGGCCTGCCTTGAGCACCCTATCTGCCGGTGTGCCGACGACGTTGCCGAACCGTAAAATGAGCGCTGTTTCATGCTGTTTGACCACAAAAATGCCGGAACAGAGGAACCCAAGCACCACAAAAAGCATAGCCGCCTGAAGGATGCGGAAACTGATTCGTAACGCGTCCATCAACGATTTGTGGGCGAGATCGTAATCAGTGCTTCGTTCTGTTGTGTGTCCGGGCATATCGTGTTTCATTATTATTTGGCGTCTCCGTGTTTTGTTGGAATTTCAATCGTATCGAGCAGGTCAAAAGGCGGTGTTGACGTATCGAGAATGACCGTTGAACGCTGTTTGAGTATTTCCCGCAGTGTCTCCAGTTTTTTCAGAAAAACGGCGAGTTCGGTATGTTCCTCAAAAATGGCATAATATTCAGCGGCGGCGGCATCGCCTTCACCGCGAATGCGTTTTGCTTCCGCTTCCGCTTTGGCGATCACCTGATCACGTTCGCTTCGGGCTTTGGCTTTTATCTCTGTCGCCCGGGCTTCGCCTTCGGAGCGGAATTGCTCGGCTATGCGTTCACGTTCTTTTTTCATTCTTTCAAATACTTTGACAGTCGTCTCTTCCGGCAGTCCGAGTCGGGTAATATAGAGAAAAGAGACCTTGATTCCATACCGTTCCGCGGCTTCGGCGGCGACGGGAGTCAGGATTTCATGCTCGATGGTATCGAACTGCAGATCCGCTTCGCTGGTGGAAATCAGGCTGGAAAAGTAGTGCTGTCCGAGAACACCGTTTTTGTACGTGCGAACCAGCCCTTCAATGTTGCGCTGTGCGTCGTCGAGCGTTCCTATGCTTTTAAGGAATATTTCCGCGTCCTCAATGTTCCATCCCACGCAGACGGAAAAGATGATGTTCTTGCCGTCTTTAGTGTAGGTTTCCTCAAACACGCTTTCATTGAGCATGATGCGGGAATCGAAAATATATGATTTCTGGAACGGCCACGGCAGTTTCCAGTATAATCCCGGTTCTTTGATACTGCGGGTAGGTTTGCCGAACGTGGTTATTACGGCGCACTGGTTTACGCTAACCTGAAAGGCGACAAGGAACAACAGCAGAACGCCTGTCAGTAATGCCGCTATGGATATGGTCAGATAATTCTTTTTCACCGTACCTTACTCCTCTGTGGGTTTCGGTAATTGCAGGTCGAGCAGTCCGACCGGAGTTTTATCCTTTAAATCAATTATGTGGGTCTGATCGTTTTGTAACGATTTGGATATGATAATTTTTTTTGCTGTTCGAAGCGATTCGAGCACAGTGCTCAGATAATTGCGCCATACAAAGGCTGAGGGCGCGGTGACGTACGCTGTCTCCTGCTGGCGGAAGAGCCCGAGCTGTGCTTTGCCCAGAATTTTCTGGCTGTATGCGTATGATTCCGCCTGATACACCATTTCCTGAGCGGTTGCCTGAGCCAGCGGCAGGATTTTATGTGTGTATTGTTCCGCTTCGAGTATGGCTGTCTGTTTTTCCTCAAGGCTCTCAACAACAGCCTCAAATGAGGGGCCTACTTCGGCAGGCGGATGCATGTCATGCACTCCGACAAAGGAAATGGTAACACCTGTTTTGAGCGCGTCTGCTTTTTGCTGTATTCGCTTATGCAGAATGGTATTGAGGTTTATGCGCCGGTCTCCGAGCAGATCAAAAAGATCGGTAGTCGACGCCGCATGAACCAGCTCACGCCATCCGATATTGTATATCAGCGCCTTCATATTTTCGTGGTTATAAAGGTACGCGAACGGATCGTTTACCGTAAACTGAATTTCCACGGAAACCATAGCAAGGCTGACGGGTACGCTTGAAGAGCCAGCAGTATAATCGCCTGTTGTTTCAACTGATTCTTTAACAGGCACAAGAAGCATGTTTCCGCCCGTATGATGAGATACGGACCATAAGATAACGTCTTCGTCATCGTCATGGTGGTTGATATATACTGACTGTACTCTGCCGGTTTCGATAATGCGTGCTTTCTCTATGGGCCATGGGTATTTGAAGTGCAAGCCTGGTTCCAGCGCTCCCCGGTCATGGACGGGATTGCCGAACCGCTCTACCAGAGCGGTTTCGTGCGGCTGAACTATGACTATGGCGCTCATGCAGTACAGCACCAGTATCTGAAATAAAATGAGAGGCGCGATTATGCGTTCCACAAAATGGTAAAACCATGTCTCGGAGAGCTTGAAGCCGAACTGGTAATCGAGCGTATGAGCTGTGGCGCGCGCGATATTCTGCGGTTCGGATATCAGCCCGAGGATGAATCCCTGATACGGAGGCCGCTCTTTCTGCCCGCTCACACGGGGGCGGTAAAAATCCAGAACCACGTGCGCTGTAAGGTCTATGCCGATAAGCCCATATATCACAGGGAGAGCATATATAATGACTGATACGCCCCAGCTGTAACCAAAATGATACAGCACAATCGCCAGTGCGCTCAGCACAGTTAACAAAGCGGAGCACAACAGCCAGCCGCTTGCGCCTCTGAAGCGGTAGGCGTCCGATTCAGACTGAGCCAGCCCTGCGACGAACCTGCCGAACACAAACGATACAAACGCGATAACCGCCATCGCCACGATTGAAGGCATGATAAGGTTTTTTTCTATCAGCAGTACGAGTGATAACGCTGATTTGAAATATACAATAGCGCCGATTACAAGCACAATCCCGATGAGACCCGATACTATGGGCAGAAACCATTTTTCCATCTGGGCAAGTTTACGTTTGGCGGACAGGAGCGAACCGCCCTCGTCCTGAAACATGGCGGATGTGCCGGTGTCCGTTTCCGAACTTTGTTCCGCTTCGATCCGTGTGAGGCGTATCTGGAACAGGTGCAGAAATGTGAGTATCCATACAACTACTCCCGCGCCGGAAAACGCGCCAAGCTGTTTTAGAGCAGGAAGCTCCACTACTGTGCCCACTATGGCGAGCGCCACAGCGCAGAGAAGCTGAACCACGGAGCCGATCAGGGCGACAGTCTCGAATTTGCGGGATGGAACTATGGTTGCGGAGTTGGGCATCAGGCTATTTCCCGTCCTTTGAACGTTATGATACTGATAATTAATGCCGCGGATACACAGCACAGGCAGTACAGTCCAGTGATTACAACGTATGAGGACGGAATCGTTTGATTATTCAGGAACGCATCAGCTACCCAGAAAAACTGTAAGTTGGGCATCAGATGATAAAGTACACGGGCAAACGCGTTTGTTTCCGCGAATCTGCCGAAAAAGTAATCCGAGGTCATGGAAACAAAAAATATGGACAATACGAACATCAGATTCGCCAGCATATTAAATTTAATCGACCCCAGAAGCGCAAGGGATGTGAGAATCGCCATGGCGAAAAATATGAGTACTCCGGCTCGAAACAGCGCGAAATCAAAATATTTTCCAAACGGCTGTACAGACCACTCCGGGCTGATAACGCAGAGCATGAAGAAACCGGCTGTCAGCAGGGTAACAAAAGTGATAACAAGAGTTGACGTAAACGGTTTTTCAAAGAAGTAATTCATCATCACAGACCAGCCCATACTGACAAAAAAGAGGGTATTCACGGTGTACAATACCGGTTTATCCATAACGACGCTGGCGGTGTCCGGCACGCCGATACGCATCGTAAGGATAACGACAAGCGTCAATTGAAATACTGCCAGAAGAATACCGGAAATCAGCCCGAGGTATTTGCCGAGAATGAATTCTATTCGGAATACCGGTTTGGATAAAATAGTGACCGCGGTTTTGTTTTCGATTTCACGAAACACCAGCCCTGAAGCGGAAAACGCCGCTATGAATATCGCTGAGAGCAGTATGGATGCAAGCCCCATATCACGAACCAGTTTGGAACTATTCAGGAGCGTGAACATGGAAAACCACGGGCTGGCGTAGATTATGATTGAGCCGAGAAACAAGACGATACTAAAAATCGGGTGGCGTATCATTTCCTTGAATGTTACTGCGGCTATGGTGCTGACCTTTCTGATGCTGTTGAAACCCAGCAGATCAAAAGTAGTATGGATGTCTGGAAACCCGGCACCTGTTGCGTTTTCAGGCGTTTGCCCGGAGCCTCCATCCTTCCGTGTAACTGAGATAGTCGACATATTCAGTCCATATTTTTAGGGTTGAAACAATAACACGCAAAAAATAAACAAGAACTGTGCCATTCAGAAAACTATCACCCGTTACTCCCATACGCATATATCGGCTTTGCGTGAACGGGGCCCGTCGAATTCAGCAAAAAATATGCCCTGCCATGTGCCGAGAGCCAGATCGCCGTTACGTATTGGAATAGTGACTGACGAGCCCATCAGCGATGCTTTTACATGCCCCGGTGAGTTTCCTTCAAGGTGACGATAGCTGAGCGAATCTGGTACAATATGCCTTAACGCGTTAAGGATATCGCTCTTTACGCTGGGGTCGGCGTTTTCGTTGATGGTAACTCCTGCGGTGGTATGCGGAACGTAAACCATACATAACCCCTGAGTTACGCCGCTGTCCCTGACTACCCGTTTTACCTGATGCGTTATGTCAACCAGCTCGTTATGATTGCTGGTCGTTACCGATATGGTTGTGTTGAATCGTGCCATACAGGCAGAATGCTCCTTTCCTCTCAGCCGAGCAGTTTATCGCCTTTAGCCCAGTTTTCGCGGGGGACTTCATCGAATACGATATAGGTATGTTCTTTCGGTTTATTGGCGACTTTTTCCAGCGTTTCGGATATCTGAGCGGCAATTTGCTGTTTCTGTTCTTTTGTGAGCGGGCCGGCTGTTTTTACATTAACATAGGGCATGGCTGATCTCCTTTTAACGGTCAATAGTTGCGTATGTATTTAACGATAAATCTTTTTTCAGTTGTTTTGATGATGTGAACCGGTATTCCGCATCATTTGCTTTGAGCAGTACATCGGCGTTGTTTACATGTAGCGACAGGAGCGTGTCCGGCTGTGCATGACGGATAATGTTCGCCAGAGCCATCGCCTTTTCTATACCGTCTCCGCGTTTATAGTTGGCAACTTCATCGGGCTGAGCGAGGCGCGGGCCTTCATATATAGATTCGTTGGGCATAGAGAGAAGCCAGTTATATGCTTGAGCGGTGTTCATGCCCTTTGCCGCGCTAAGCGAGACCGGGTTTCGTTCCAGCGACGCTTTGAGCATCGGTTCCCAGCTTGAACGTGCGACGTCGCGCCACGCGTAAAACGCGAGGTCAGCCAGTTCGTTGCGCGAACGCATACTGCCGAGATAATCTATAATTTCCTGACGGCTCATGCCGAGAGGGATATGAAGCCTGTCCGTCTGCACATAGTTTTTGTTCGGCGACGGGAGCTGAGGCGACGTATGGAGAAATTCGTGTAGTTCATTGACGAATGTTTCAGGATCGGGGATTGTTCCCGAAAGGAACTTAATCAGGTTTGTCCGTCCTTCAGCGGTGCGCACGTCGCATGGTTCTGATTCGATGAACATGCGCAGGTCTTCGCACGATATTCTTCCGGGCAGTTTACAGCAGTGATAATCTTCTTCCTCGACTTCTTCCAGCAGTTTGTCGTAAGACGGTTCGCAGATCCGGTTTTTGCTGTCGTGTTCATAATAGAAAAGGACTTCCGCTTCAATAAATTTTGCCTGCCCGTGACAATCCCTGCAGAACTGGAAATACTGGTGGTACCGTTTGCTGGAACGGAGAAAACTGGCGAAAACCAGCAAATCCAGTTTAACGGAAAGGTATGCCTCCAGATTTTTTGTCAGGTCTTCGTAGACGGTTTTATCAATCGACGCATCGTCATACAGCGTATGAATGTGCCCTGAAATATGCGATACGATAGTTACTTTCTCGTTACGCAGAGCTCGTTGTGCTTTGCGGGTAATCTCACTGCCGTTGAACCACATTGTCTGGGTGACTATACGGCGGTTGTTGGTGAGTATGCCGCCCTGCATATTGATAAAGTTCTGCGAATGAAGCGGAGTCAGAAGCATGGATATATCCTCAAGCGGAATATCGCACATGATGTAAGACGCCGCCGCGTAAAGAGCTGATAGCGAGACGCATTCACCGGCTCCCTGCGAGTAGCCGTCACGGTAGCGGAACGCTTCCATAGCTTCAACGGTTTCGGTTTTCCAGTAAGGTATGATGTCTGAATCATACTGGTCGAGTCCGAAATGCCTGCGGATATCGATGTCAAAATAGTATTTGTCGCCCTGATACCCGAACAGGGCATTGCTTCGGGTAATTTCTTCGGGTGAAATATAGTTGGCAAACCGCTGGAGTTCCGTGTCCTGTCTGGTGAGCCCCCATGTGTTCAGGTCAAGGTTGAAATCGAAGTTGTCCATGATGAATTGTTTCATGCGCATGAATTTGCGGTATTGCCCCTTATTGGATAATTTCTGAAACGAGCTTTCTTCTTTCCAGCGCCATATAACGGGCGACATGATGTTCGCAAGGACAAGGCTGAACATTAAGTCGGGGAACACAAATATTTCCATATCGGAAAGCGTAATTGCGGATGAATATTTTTCGAGTTCCATGAGGCTCCTCTGTATTTATATATGATCGTTATCAGGATGTTATGGGTGAGCCAGTTCGTTCCGGTAGCACAGGTCAAGGATTTCCCTGATTTCCTTTTTGCCGATTGCTTGATGTTCGCCCAGCATTTCGCCGCGGCCGCTGATGCGGTCTGCGACTAGCCTGCCGCTTTCCTCAGGGATATTGTACTCAGTGAGCGTTGTCGCCACACCCAGAGAGCGGAAGAACGATTCGGTACGGGCAATAGCCTGATCTGCCGTGTCGCTGTCTGAAAGCCCTGAAATGTTCCATACGCGCCGTCCGTACTGCGCGAGTTTTTGGAGCTTGCGCGCCTTCTGGTGCCTGAGAACACCGGGCAACACCACTGCCAGTGACTGCGCGTGGTCTATGCCGTACAGCGCGGTAAGTTCGTGCCCGATATAATGCGTAGCCCAGTCGTGAGCGACTCCGCATCCGATCAATCCGTTCAGCGCCTGCGTGGCGCACCACATCAGGTTGGCGCGTATATCATAATCTTTCGGTGATTGCAGTGCCTTGGGCCCCTGATCTATCAAGGTCAGTAAAATTCCTTCCGCCTGTCTGTCCTGAAGCGGAGTGTTCAGGTCAAACGTAAGGTATTGTTCGGTTACATGCACGAACGGATCAATAATACCGTTGATAACCTGTCTTTTTGGGAGCGAACAGGTCGTTTCCGGGTCAAGTATGGAAAACTGAGGGTACACGTGCGGGCTGGCGAACGCTCTTTTTTCTGTCGGCGTTTTACGGGAAACCACAGAGAAACCGTTCATCTCCGAGCCGGTAGCGGATAGAGTCAGCACACAGCCGATGGGCACAGCACTTTTTACTTCGGCGCCGCTGGCGAGTATTTCCCATGGATCGCCTTTTTCGAAGCGCATTGCCGCGGCGATAAATTTTGTGCCGTCCAGCACAGATCCTCCCCCGACGGAAAGGAGGAAACCGGCATTTTCTTTTTTGCCAAGTTCAACCGCTTTCATTAAGGTTTCGTATAGCGGGTTGGCTTCTATGCCGCCGAACTCGATCACGGTATGATTTCGCAGTGCGTTCTTAACCTGGTCATATACGCCATTGGTTTTGATTGATCCTCCGCCGTAGGTCATCATTATTTTTGTGCCCGATGGTATTAAATCGGCGAGTTGTTTAATGGAACCTTTTCCAAACACCAGTTTTACGGGGTTATGGTAGGTAAAGTTCTGCATGGGTATCCCTCCATGGGTGCGCATTTAGACGTAGACATGTTCAAAAATTGTAACATAGAGGTTGTTACACATTCAAACAAATATATTGCTTAGAGCGCGTATGCCCGCTGAATGTTCATAAGGTTGTCACATCGCTTGCGCGTGTACGTTATGCGATAATGAAACATATTCTGCGGGACGGAGGATGATAAATTCGCGTGACGTTGATGGGGGGGCGAGGTCGGCGTTCCTGATCTGCCGGGCGGTGCGCAGGGTGAGCTGGCATGCGTGATGTATAGCGTTGTGGCGCCGAGCCAGTGTTTCGAGCAAAAGGTAATCCGTGGTTATCATAATATAAGAGCTTTCCAGCAGATTGAACATGATTTTAAGTTCTTCTACCGATATGCCGGGACACAGGCGCGTTATTGCGCGTGCCCAGAAACTGCCCTGAGGCTCGTTGGTCGGCAGAACGGACCGTGTCAGATCCCATGAAGGGTGAATGTCCATCCGTGCCTGAACGTCCTTGAGCCGTTTACATTTTGAATCCGATAATTTTGGAATGACTGAATCTTCAGGTGCGGGTATAAGGCGGAATAAATCCAATTCTCGCTGTGACTGGAGAAAGAGCATTTCTTCGAAGGCGTTACGGTCTTCAGGGTTAATGCTTCCTGTTATGTAATCTTTCAGAACCGAATAATGAACAGCGATTTTGTTCGGATTGAGATTCATCGCATTTCCCCCCTGTTAAATTTAGTATAGAAATTAGTGTGAATTATATCAGGCGATTCTAAAGGGGGCAATAAAAAAAGCAGGGTATCGATATAAAAATCTGTCCCCTGCTCTAAGTTCAAAATAATCGTAATATGCTTGTTATTCGACAGTTACGCTTTTCGCAAGATTGCGCGGCTGGTCAACATTGCATCCTTTGAGAATGGCAATGTGGTATGCCAGAAGTTGTAACGGAATAACCGATAAAATAGGCACCAGAAACGGCAGTGTATGCGGTACGAAAATCACCTTGTCCGCTTTATGGGTAATTCTGTCGTCGCCTTCAGTCGCTATGGCGATTACATACCCTTTGCGTGCCTTGACTTCTTCAATATTACTAATTACTTTTTCGTATATTGAGTCCTGCGTGGCGATTACGACTACCGGCATATTCTCGTTGATGAGCGCGATAGGCCCGTGTTTCATTTCCGCCGCCGGATATCCTTCCGCGTGGATGTAGGAAATTTCCTTGAGTTTCAGAGCTCCTTCAAGTGCGACCGGGAAATTGTATCCGCGTCCGAGATAGAGGAAATTCTGGGCGTACGTAAACCGTTCGGCAAGTTCTTTAATAATTTTATCGGAATGGAAGATCCATTCCACCTGTTCCGGCAGGATATTCATAGCATCAATGATTTTTTGTCCTTCGACCGGCGACATTGAGCGCATGCGAGCCGTCATCAGCGCCATAAGAGCGAGAACCATAAGCTGGGATGTGAAGGCTTTGGTTGACGCCACACCGATTTCAGGGCCTGCATGAAGATAAACACCGGCGTCGGTTTCGCGGGCTATGGTACTGCCGACAACGTTGCATATGCCGAGCGTCAGGCATCCGCGCCGTTTGGCTTCACGGAGCGCGGCGAGCGTGTCCGCGGTTTCGCCGGATTGGGTGATGGCGATAACCACATCGTTTGGATGCAGGATCGGGTTTCTGTACCGGAATTCCGATGCATATTCCACTTCAGTGGGTATTTGCGCGAGGTCTTCAAACATATATTCGCCGATCAAGCCTGAGTGCCATGACGTGCCGCAGGCGGTAATGATAATGCGGTTCGCGGCGCGAAGGCGGTCGGCGACACTCTGTAACCCGCCGAGCCGGGCAGTGAGCGCTTCATGGTCAAGATGGCCGCGCAGAGCGTTCCTGATCGATTCTGGCTGTTCGTAGATTTCCTTGAGCATAAAATGAGCGAACCCGCTTTTCTCTATCATTTCGATGTCCCAGTCGATACCTTCAATCGTTTTATGGACATGGACATCCTGAATGGTTTTTGTGCGGTATTCAGTATTGTTCAAGATAATGAGTTCATGGTCATTCAGGTATATTATCTGACGGGTATGTTCAATTATAGCGGACGCATCCGAAGCGACAATAAATTCATCGTCTCCGACACCCACGATCAGCGGGCTTCCGTTTTTGGCGGCGATCAGTTTATCGGGGTAATGAGTGCAAATAGCCACAATACCGTAGGTTCCTTCAAGGCGTTCCATGCTTTTGCGTACCGCTTGGTCGAATTCGTTGCCGTCTTTATAGAATTTACTGATAAGGTGCACGATAACTTCCGTGTCCGTGGCGCTTTTGAAGATGAAGCCTTCATGTTCCAGTTCTTTGCGAAGAGTCGCGTAGTTTTCGATAATGCCGTTATGCACCACGGCGATAGCGCCGTCATTGCTGAGATGAGGATGAGCGTTGACTTCGTTCGGTTCGCCATGTGTTGCCCAGCGGGTATGCGCAATGCCGATGGTGGAGTCGATATTCTGGTTTTGCAGTTTGCCTTCCAGATTGGAAATTTTTCCTACCGCTTTAACGCAGTGCAGGTTCCCATCATGGAGCAACGCGATGCCTGAGGAATCGTAACCGCGGTACTCGAGGCGTTTCAGTCCTTCAATCAACAACCATTTTGCGGGCCTTTTACCGATGTAACCTACGATACCACACACGCTTTTATCCTCCTAACACAGGTTGGGATTGGTAAAAAGTATTTCAGTTTCTCTTTCAGATGTCATCACGAGCGTTATCTCAAAATGAATAGAGCTGAGATTGCCGCAACCCATTCGGGTCTTCGCAATGACATTCTTTTGTGACTTTTTCATCGCTCCCATGTTTATAATACTCAGATGAAAATGCTATTTAGAGTATCGTCTTAATACTGAGTAGACTTAAGCTCTTTATTCATGAGATTAGTTTCAACAATTGCCGCAGGAATAAAGAACGCTAAAGGTTGGATCAGTGATACAGTTTATCGGTCAAAATTTTATATACTTTGATAGGGGAGTGTTTGCCTTTTACACTGGTGAGCGGTAGATTTTCCGAAGGGATCCGCTTGTTCAGCAGTTTATAGGTATATTCGGAAATGTAGATTTCATTGCGCGGAGTGATAGTCGTGATTCGTGACGCCAGATTAACGCTGTCGCCGATTACGGTATATTCCGTTTTCTCAAAATCACGTTCTGTCAGCCCGATATTGCCGGCAATCGCTTCTCCTGAACAGATGCCGATACCAACTTCAAATTTAAGGGAATCCCCGCACTGCTCGTTGAATTCAGCGATCTGGCGTTGAATGTCGATAGCGGCAAGCGCGGCATAATAGGCGTGGTCGTGCATGGGGCTCGGCGCTCCCCAGTACGCCATGACGCAGTCTCCGATAAATTTGTCGATCGTGCCGTGATATTTAAAAATGGTTCTCACTGCCAGTGAAAAAAAAGTATTCAGCAGGTTGATGACTTCTTCCGGCGAGTGCGCGTCAGCATATGCGGTAAAGTTTCGGATATCACAGAACAAGATACTTACCTCACAACGTTTTCCGCCAAGAGCCATTGCCTGCGGATCCTGAAGGATGGCTTCCACGACTTCGGGCGCCACATACCGCTTAAAAATTTTTTTGATTTGGCGGGTCGCACTGCTTTCGGTGGTCATCCGGTAGGTCACGCCCACAATAAAACTGAGGAACAATGAGATATAAATGTATACCGGCTTCAGCCATAAGGTGTACGACAAAAAGAACCATCCCACGATGATATGCAGAACCAGCGCGGTGAACAGTACGGCAAAAACACTGGTTTTCCATGAACGGCGCATGACTATATTCGTAAGAAACAGCGACATGATTGCCATAATCAGCCATTCAACAAAGGGGTTTACCTCGTGGAAATAGTTTTGGTGAAGTATGTTCTGTATAATATTCGCGTGCACGCCGACCAGCGGGTACCTGTTTGATACGGTTACCGGTTTCTGGTCGACCAGTCCTGCGGTAGTAAACCCGACAAGGCAAACGGCGTTTTTAAAGAAATCCATGGCGTCGACATTGGAATACCTCGTTTTGTGCAATACATTAATTACAGGCTGTTCTCCGCGTGTATACGCGGCAAACGCGTTCAGCACATCGATATACGAACAGTGATAAAAGGTATCATTGAAATCTCCGCACCAGTTAATGAAATAACCCGTGTTGGCATCGACGGGAATAGTATAGCTGGTTCCATCGCTGCTTGTTAATGTGAGTTCCTGCTTTTTCGGAGCGGCGGAAACCTCAACGATATTTTTATAGTCCATAAAGGCGCGCAGTGCGAGTTGAGGGATAACGCTTCCACTGCTTTCCAGCAGTAACGGCACTCTGCGTATAATCCCGTCGCTGTCTTCACGTATGGAAATGTGCCCGGCTCCCTTGCACGCGTTGTATACGGCTTCAGACAACGGCATTGGCGCCGCGGGCAGGAGTGTTGTCCATGGCGCAGGCTTAAATTCCATGCCGAAACGTTTTATGTGCCCGGGCAGATCAGGAACCGGATGCGAGCCATACGGATTGAGTTCGAGAATATTGAAATTCATGGACAGGTACACGGCGTTCGTAACCATGCAGACCTGGGAGAAGAGAAATGTTTGTATGGAAGCGGTTTTATCGATTTCAGGAGGAAAAAAAATATCGAAAACCACTTTGCTCGCCCCAAAAGTCGTAAGATCAGCGGCGAGCTGACCGTGGATATCCCTGCCCCATGGCCATTCGCCGAGGGCATGCAGGCTTTGCTGGTCTATCTCCACAATGACGATTGGCGTATCGTCGGTTATGGGCGGTTTGTAGCGGTACGCGCCGTCGAGGAGTATCCATTCCAGCAGTTCGAAGGTGTTAAAAAGAGAAAGTGCCATTGCGATTAGTGTTATAACAACACATATCCACAATGGCACTGTATTTTTTGTAAACAACTTCAATCTTCGCAGGTACCCTGAATGTTACTGACCGATTGGAGTCGTGTCAACGTTATACTCGTTAAATGTTTCGAACAACAGCAGGTCGTTAATAAACTGAGTAAGCTGTGTTTTTGTTATGGTCGTGTTAGCCGCCGCGGCAGGCCCTGTGGTTTCAATTTCAATACCTTCTTCGGATAAAACTTCCAGAGCGGCTGCCAGCGCCAGATCAGAACCTTCGGCAAAACTCTGGCGCGCTTCAAACGGTGACATATCGTCTCCAGTTTTCTGCCCTAATGATTCGCCGGTACCTTGCGTTTCGGCATTTTTGAGGTATTCCAGCAACCGTGCGGCTCGTTTCAGCATATCTTCCCACAGTTCCGGGCTGATGGAACCGTATTTCGGATCCTGCTGTCCGGTCGGGTCAGAGATCATTTGCTGTCCTTCGTCAAGCGGCTTCGGGTCTGATGCAGGAGCGCCTGTCCCGTTAATGGTAAAGGTGGTAATTGTCCCTTTGAGGCAGTTTGTTGTGTCCTGAGTCGGAGTTGACCCCATGCCGTAGACAGTTCCCATTACGCCGGCAACAGTTGTTTTTGTATGAGATTCAAAATTGACTTTGTTGGTATCAGGAACAACGTTCACGAGCATTTCGCCCTGTTTCAGGAAGATGCGTACGTTTTCCTTGGCGTTTGCGCCGCGTGTGCTGAGTTCTTCGATAGTAATTTCCGTATTTTCGCCGAGTTGAATGGCGCTGAATTTGCCGACCATCAGTTCAACCATTGAAGAAGGGCCGGTTTTTATTGAGTTGCTGATGAAGAGCTCGTCGCCGACAACCGCGTCCGCGTATTCAGCCTGCGGGTCGCGTTTATGTTTGACGTCGCCTTCGATCAGTTTTATAACGGCTTTTTCTTCCTGAACAAGGCTTTGTCCAGTCATTTTGTTCAGAACTCTGTTTTCAAGTCCTGTGGCGCGGACCATCATGAACGCCATATCTTTTTGTGTCAGAGCTTCATCCGGTTTGAAACCTCCGGGAGGCACTATGCCGTTGCGTTCCAGTAACTCGATATAATCACGCTGTAATGCGCCGACCTGCAGGTTGTGTTCCAAGCCGAGTGCGCGAACGATGTACACCGCGAAATCGCCCTGTGTTACCGGCTGGTCAGCCTGTGCGAACAGCATGGCGGCGGGTGTGAAGATCAGCGTCATGATAACCAGCAGTGATACCAGTATGTTGCCCGTTTCTCTTTTCATGTATTTTCCTCCCTCTCAGTGACGAAGTTATGTATTTAGTAAATAGTATACCTTAGTAAATGCGATAAAAAAATAACTTTTTTGTTAATATCCCATTTTTATAAAAAATTGCCTTTATACCGACAGGCTTTTTTTCTTATAATAAGTTCTATCGGTATTTTGACTCTAACATATTAATAAGTTTCACCATATAATTATACCACAATTTCTCTTAATTATAACAAAAAAGTTTTTTATTGTATGATATGTCGCTCTTTTGCTTCATTTACAGCTCGTAATAAAGACGTATGCCGGGCACGGATATTCATGTTTGCGCTGACAGTTTTTTTTATCGCGGCGGGGATTTTTTGTCAGCATGCTTATTCTGAACCTGATAAAAGTACTGCTCATTACGATGCGGGCCTCAGGTTTCTCAATGAGGGCAGGTATAATGACGCCATAACGGAGTTTGAATCGTCTTTGCAGAACGATGAAGGCGTTCTTGATACGCATCTTCGTCTTGCCCATCTGTACCAGTTTGTGCGTGACGACCGCTCGCGTGCCCAGTATCATTATGATGCCTATATGTCCCTTTTGCGTTCATTGAGCGGTGCTGACAGGCAGGTTGTTGCCAGCACTATAAGTTCCCAGCATGAGAAGGCGGCAGGCCTGTTTCAGGATGCGCTGGCGTATCTGCAGTCAGGCGACAATGGGCGGGCGCGAGACCTTCTGCTGGAAGCGGTTGAGCTTCATCCATATGATCCGATGATGCAGTATAACCTCGGCATAGCGTCACACCGGCTGGGTTTATATGACGATGCCGTTCGGTATTACACGAAAGCCGCCGGTTTTTTTCATGAATCCGAAGGGATATTGTTCGCGCTGGGTACCGCATACCAGCAAAACGGCGATGAGCATGCCGCTATGGAGACATACCGCAAGGTTCTGGCTGTGAACCCCCGGCATGTGCAGGCGCTCAATAATTGCGCGGTGCTCCTTGAGCGGGCAGGAATGTATGACGCGGCATCGGCATACTATGAAACGATTATATCTGTCGACCCGCAGTATTTCAGGGCGTATAACAATCTGGCGGTGCTGTACGCGTTGCGAAATAATACGGGCAGAGCTGAAGAATTGCTGAAAAACGCGGTTGCGGTGCGTCCCGGATATCTCGACGCGCATTTTAATCTGGGGAAACTATACGAAAATACGCAGAATATGGAAGCGGCGCTGGAAGAGTACCGGTTTGTCTGCCTGTATGACTCATCATACCCTGATGTGATTCGTCGCATAAGCGATCTGGAGGGGAAAAGCAGTAATAGCTCCATTTCAGCGAACGAAAAAGAAATGTTTCTGCTTTCCGGCACGAAAACACACCCCGCATTGAAGCATGCCGCAGGCGGCATCACAGCGGACAGCAGTCCTGAGGAACAGCGATTGGAAAAGGCGGTTGAAGAGCATCCTGATGACAGCGGGCTGTATCTGAGCCTTGCTGAATATTACTGCGGGCAGAATCGATATGACGACGCGCTTCTGGTACTTGATAACGCTGTGAGAAATCTGGCGAACAGCCTGGATATCAGGCTTGCACGTGCGGGTTTGCTTGCACGGCAGAAACTTTTTTACCGGGCAATTATGGAATATGACGCTATTATCGCGGAACAGCCGGACTGTTTACAGGCACATCGCCAGTTGAGCCTGTTATATGTTCAGTATGACAACCCCCTGCGCGATTCCCGTAAAGCGATGATGCATTACAAAAGGTTTCAGGAGCTCGGCGGCAGTGATGATTCGGAAAACATAACGTTCTGATAAGGTGATATAGTGTATGCGGTGTTTAATTGCAGTTGTCTTTTTGTGCAGTGTGTGGGGCGTATCCGGTTATTCTCAGGAAAACGTGATGCAGGTTCCTGATTGTGAGGGCAAAGCCGTACTATCCGATAATGACGGACTGCCTGTTTTTATACCATTATCGTCAGTCAAAGAGTCCGGTATTTATACTGAGGAGGCATTCAAGAAAGGCGTGATGGAAGCGGAACAGGGGAACACCACAGCCGCTCTGGCATTGCTTGAACCATTAAAGGAAAAATATCCCTTCGCGTCGGAACTCTTATATTATCTTGCGATTTTGTATTGCCGGCAGGGTGATTACGATAAGGGTATTCCCTTACTGGAAGATGTGTACAGTGAGCTGAACGACCCTGCGTTTCGCGAACCGTTAAAAAACGCCTATTTTCTCAAAGGATTGCGTGATGCGCGTGAAAACCGGCTGACTGCCGCGCTGGCAAGTTTTGACCGGGTGATCGCACTGGATCCTGAAATGGATATAGCCTACTTTAACCGCGGGTTGTGTTACAGTAAAATGATGAATTACGAACAGGCGCTTGAAAATTTTCTGAGGGCAGAGGAAAAAGGTTGTTATTCGCTGGAACTGTTAATTAACAAAGCGCTTACGCTTGAAAAAACCGGAGACAGGGACAAGGCGGTTGAGGCATATAAAGAGATAGTCAGTGATTTTCCCGACTGTGCGCCGGCGCATTTTAATCTGGCAACCCTGCTGGAAGACGATTTTATGCGTACCGGCGAATACGATCGTGACGGCGCGGATGCATTACATCATTACAAAAGAGCAGTGGAGCTGGATTCATCGCTGTACATGGCGGCGTTTAACATCAGCAGGATGTATTATAAGTTTAATAATTTGCATATGGCGGTGGAGTGGATGAAAAAGTGCCTTGAACTGAACGGTGACTTTCCTGAAGCACATTTATCGCTCATTCGCATGTACTTAGAAAAACAGGCATATAATAATGCTTTACTACAGCTTGAAGTTATGGAAGAAAAAGGGTATAATGTTCCGGAAATGGCTCAACTGCGTAATGAAATATATCTTAAAACCGGCAAAACCAACGCAGAATAATGCAGAATAACAAAGTGGAGTATCCATAATGCGCAAAGAGAAAAAAAGCGAAGGGTTCAAAAAAGCTGTCGCGGGTTTTAGTATTGTCCTTGTATTGGGGGGAATATTATTTTTCTCGTTTTTTTTATATAAAAGAGGGATCAGCAAACGATATGAGAAGGCGGTGTCTCTCTATCAGGAAAAAATTTACGCTGAAGCTTTGCCGTTGTTTGTGAAACTGAAAGAAACACATCGTTTTAATAAACATAGAATTAACGCGCTGTATTACAGTGCGCTTGCTCAGACGCACGTTGACAATAAGCAGGCTAAAGAACTCTGGCAGGAGATACTTGATCTTCCGGAGGCTTCGCCTGAATGGCATGCGGAAGCGCTGTTTAATCTGGGCAGGATTGAGTATGAGGCGGGCAATATCGATAAGGCAGGCGAAATATTTCAGCGGGTTATCAGCGCCTTTCCCTCAACAGGAGAACCGTTTATACGCAGTCTGTACTATGTGGGCATGATTACCGAGCAGGGCGGATTGGGCTCGTATCTGAATGCATGTTCATATTACGACCAGGCTCTGGCTGGCCTTGACGATAACTCCGAGCTGGCAGACGCGGTCAAACGCCGGCTTGGCGAACTGAATATGGAGTTGTTTTTGTCGCCGGTACAAACACCTGAAAGCGAAATGTATTCAGTCCAGCCGGGCGACAGCCTTGCGCTGATAGCACAGCATTTTAATACAACTGTTTTTGTTATTAAGGAAAGCAACCGCCTTACAAGCAATTTTATCCGACCGAATGACCGCCTTAAAGTGCCGGTCGTGAATTTTTCTATCGTTATAAACAAGAAAAAAAATACATTAACGTTGCTGAACGACGGCAAATTTTTTAAGTTGTATGATGTCGGCACGGGCAAATATAATAAGACCCCTGTCGGCACATTTAAGATAATAAATAAGATCGCGGAACCGGTATGGTATAAACCTGACGGAGGCATTATCCCGTACGGCGACCCTGATAACCTGCTCGGTACTCACTGGATGGGCATAAACTTCCCGGGGTACGGCATTCACGGAACATGGGATGAACAATCTATCGGTAAACAGTCCAGCGCCGGCTGTGTACGGTTGATTAACAGTAAAGTTGAAGAGTTGTTTAATATATTACCTTTGAATACAGAAGTAGTTATAACGGATAACTAGGAGCACGACTCATGCGCAGGAAAGATACTAAAAACAAGCCGAAATCCATAATGGAAATGGGATTTGATTTCGAAAAACCGATTCTTGAGTTACAAACAAAGATTGCTGAACTAAAAGAATTTTCAGAAGCAAATAAAATAGATATGTCTTCGGAGATCGACAGTCTTGAGGAAAAACTGAAAGAGCGGAAAGGGGAAGTGTACCAGAACCTGACGCCATGGCAGCGTATACAAATAGCCCGTCATCCTGCCCGCCCCTATACACTGGACTATATCAGCCGTATTATGGACGAGTTCAAGGAACTGCATGGGGACAGGCGGTTTGCCGATGATAAAGCTATTGTCGCCGGAATGGCGAAGCTGGATGGGCAGAACGTCATGGTTATCGGGCATCAGAAAGGCCGTGACGTTAAGGAAAGAACCTATCGCCGGTTTGGGATGCCGAATCCTGAAGGGTACCGCAAGGCTTTGCGTATCATGAAGCTTGCGGAACGGTTCAATGTGCCTATCATCACTTTTGTTGACACTCCCGGCGCGTATCCTGGTGTTGGCGCTGAGGAACGCGGTCAGGCAGAGGCTATCGCGGTGAATCTCGAAGAGATGAGTTTGCTGAAAGTTCCGGTTATCGTTGTGGTTATTGGCGAAGGCGGCAGTGGCGGCGCTCTGGGAATAGGTGTTGGAAACCGTGTACTTATCCTTGAATACGCGTATTATTCGGTTATATCACCTGAAGGGTGCGCGGCGATTCTCTGGAAAAGCGGGGCTGAAGCTCCTCGTGCCGCTGATGCGCTGAAACTGACCGGAAAAGATCTTTTGAAACTGGGTGTTGTGGATGATATCATCCCGGAACCTGCGGGCGGCGCTCATAATGACACTGAGGCTATGGCGAAGACATTGAAAGCGACATTGCTCAATGAATTAAAACGGTTCAAGTCCATGTCGCCGGAGGAGATCGTGACATCACGGTACGAAAAGTTCCGCAATCTCGGTGTGTATGTCGGATAACAGGCTGAAGCTAAACCTTGACTGCCGTTATTTTATTGGGGAAAAACCGTGTAAATACAACCGGTTGTGTGAAGGGTGCCCGCATTATAACGCTTTCGGCACAAAGATTTTGATCATAAAACTGGGAGCCATGGGCGATGTTATTCGCACCACTCCGGTACTGAAGGCTATACGGGAGCAGTACAGCCGGTACCATCTGACATGGGTAGTTGAACCGTCCGGCGCGGTGTTTCTCAAAGGCAACCCGCATATTCACCGCGTGATTGAGTATGGGCTGGAAACCCTCACCCGGTTAATGATCGAGGAATTCGACGTTGTTATTTCACTGGACAAATCCGTGTCAGCCACTGCTTTGGCGACGCTGGCGAAAGCGCCGCGCAAGCTGGGGTTCGGGTTCCATCCCGTTGGAAATATATACCCATTCACCCCTGAAGCTGATTACTCGTTTTCGCTGGGGATGTCCGATCAACTGAAGTTTATTGAAAACACGAAAACGTACCAGCGGGAAATGTTTGATACTCTGGGCTATACTGATAAAGAGTATGGCGAATATGAGATCGCGTGGACGAATTTTGACCTGCAGTTCGGCAAGGCTTTGCTCGAACGCAAACATGTTTCTCGCGGTAAATATGTGATTGGGCTCAACACCGGAGCAGGCGAGATTTTTGCGACAAAACGGTACTGGCAGGATCATTTTGTCAGGCTGATTCATCTGATCGCCGGTTCCATGGACGCGACTATCCTTTTGCTCGGCGGGCCGAGCGAAGTGGAGCGAAACCGTCAGATCATGGAGTCATGCTCGGATGTTAAGGCTCTTGTAGACACCGGATGCGATAATTCTCTTCGTGATTTTATGGGAATATTGAATGCCTGCGATGTGGTGGTAACGGGCGATACCCTTGCTCTGCATCTAGTTTTGGCGTTGCGCAAACGGGTGGCGGCGCTGTTCGGATCGACCTGCGATCAGGAAATAGATCTGTACGGGCTGGGCGAAAAACTGGTTGCCCGTCCTGAATGCGCGCCGTGTTATAAGAAAGACTGTCCCTTTAAAGATGAAAAATTTATGCAGTGTATGAAACAGATCACACCGGAACAGGTACTGGACGCCATTGTACGTCAGGTTCAGGAGTGTGAGGGAGGCCGCTGTTGATCGTAATTCTTGTTAAACTGTTAAGCTTATATGAACTGATCCTGTTTATCCGAATCATCATGAGCTGGATTCAGCCTGACCCGTACAATCCTGTGGTCAGGTTCCTGCATTCCATGACCGATCCGATTCTTATTCCGCTACGCAGGATTATACCGCCGCTGGGCGGAATGATAGACCTCTCTCCGATGATATTGTTCATACTGATAGAATTCCTGAAACGGGCTCTACTCAGGTCATTTTATTTTTAGGATTTCCATTGAAAAAGATACTTTTTTTCCGCAGGAAAACATTCCCTCTCTGGTGTGCCGCCGTTATCTGCGGAACCGCTTTTTGTCTGCCGTGGATCAGTGTTCCTTCGACTAATGCGGGCTTTAAAATGCCCCGCGTCGCGTTATCTTTGCATGCCCGTGCCGGGAACAGGCTGATTTTTTATTCCTTTCCCCGCATGCTGAAGCATCTTGGCAAACAAAAGAATATTGTGTGTTATAAAGGAATTGACCTTCCTGAGGCAATTATAGAAGCATACGGCCAGCCGGTAAACCGTTTTTTTCTGTCCATAGAGAACCTTAATCTGTATGCGCTTTTGGTATATACGTATCCTGTATGGATATTTGTATGCGCGTATTCCATGGCGGGAAAACGTGCATGGAAATATATGAAATATGTATCAGTTGCGGTCTGTTCGGCAGTACTTATAACACAGGTTTTTGTTGTTGGGTTTGTCGATATCGCACCGTATCCTGTTGGGGCATATCTTGATTACGGGTACTGGCTTGGAGCTGTATCGTATTTTGTGGCAATCATGTATGCGCTTATGTTACTATAAAATAAATAGAGGAAGGAACCTATGCATAAAATTGTTGTACTGCTTGTAGTTATATCTGTATTGATTACGGGATGCGCTGGACGGAAAGAGGTTGCCGAATCATCCGCGCCCGTGCCTGTTGACGCACCTTATTTCTCCGTAAGCGGTAACATATACGACCAGAACTCCATAAAAATTAAAGTTGACTGTGTTGCCCGGAGCTCGGATGAGAAAGGGTATTATTATGCCACGAAAAAAGTCATAACACCCCTCGCCGCCGGGGGCAAATATGTCATCATTGATTTCTGGATCCAGAACCCTGCGCAGTACGAGATACGTATTCCTGAAAACAATATTGTATTGGTGGGGCAGACGCATACCGAATACCGCCCTCTGCCTGATATAAAGCCCTCGTCAAACAAGGCGAAGCATCTTATGCGCAACATCACGGATTATCAGAATAGCAGGTATCTTTATGGGATTGCGGTCTTTGAGGAATTGCCTGATTTTGAACACGAAATCAAACTGCAGTTCAAAATAGAGATCAATGACCGTGTTGATTACCATTACGTTATATTCAAACGAACGCCTCAAAAAGGATAAGTCATGAAACACATTGCCATTGTTATGGCTATGAAGCAGGAAATTGATGCGTTGTGTTCTTTCCTTGAAAAACACGGGTACACCAAAACCGGCGGCTACAATTTTCGTACGAGTACTGCTGAAATTCAGGTTCTTCGCTGTGGGGTTCTCGCGCGTAATATTAATGTTCTGGAAAAGAAGAAAGACTTTTTAAAAAAGGCGGACGGTGTGCTCATTACAGGCATATCCGGTGCGGTCAATCCACAGCATCAGGTGTCAAAAGCTATTGTGCCGCAAAATATTACTTTATACGATAGCGTTAAGCCGGCGTTGGACAATCAGGTCGCTATTTTTGAGCAGATAGAAAAAATTTGTCCTGCTCTCGGCAATACGGTGTTGTGCCAGAACCTTGCGACAGTCGATCATTTTGTGGATCACCGTGAGAAAAAACTCCTTCATGGGGTTGATGCCGTGGACATGGAATCGTATCACATCATGGAATGGATGAACGAGAATGAAATTCCTGCGTTTTGTTTTCGAGTCATCGGCGATTCGTTTACTCAGCGCCTGCCGCGTGAATCATCGCTGGTTCAGTTTATGCGCCTGTCGGGAGCTGAGAAGGTGCGCTGGGTGGTACGGCATCCTGTGGAATGGGTGCGCTGTATCCGGTTAATGCGGTCGAGCGTGATAGCGTTGCGCCGGTTATCGTCCTGTGTCGGCAAATGGCTGGAATTTATTCAAACAGGAACGGTCAGTTCCTCTGCGGTGAATCGGCATGAAAAAGGTATGTGAAAAGATATTTACCCTCTCAAACGACCTTGACGAAGCGTCAAAGCGAATCGAAGAGATCGCCGGTATGTGCCTGAGCTCATCCGAGGACTACAATACCGAACTGACCATCGGGCTGAGCGAGATAATCCTCAATGCCATCGAGCATGGAAACCTTGAAATCGGATACGAAGAAAAAACGCGCTTGCTTGACTGCGGGCTGTATTATGATGAGCTCAAACAGAGGACAATGCACCCGAATTATCGGCGACGCAAAGTAACAATTACCGTCCGGGTTTTTGATTCGTATTGTGAGATCACCATCATAGATGACGGGCGCGGCTTTGACTGGCGGAATATACCTGACCCGAAAGAAAAACAGTATGAATTGCATGGCCGCGGCATCACTATGGCCCGGTTGTTTTTTGATGAAGTAAAATTTAATGAACAGGGGAATCAGGTTACCCTGATAAAGCGGAGTAAAGATGCCTGAGATTCGAGAGATTACTGCCGAGCGGATACTGTCTCCCACTCAACTGGCGCCGGCGGATTATACCATTAATCCGTACCGGGGGTGTCAATTCGGGTGCTTATATTGCTACGCTCAATGGAACAAAGCCGCGCGAAAAAGCGAACGCCGGTGGGGGCAGTACGTTGACGTGAAAATCAACGCGGCGGAACTGCTCGCTAAGGAGCTTCAGGGTGTTGACGGCGGAACGGTAATGATCGGTTCAACCACGGAAACCTACCAGCCTCTGGAAGCGAAATATAACCTGACCAGAGCAGTATTGGAAAAACTGGCGGACAGCGCCATGTCGGTTATTCTGCTGACCCGTTCCGATTTGGTTGTGAGGGATATAGATATACTGAAAAGAATACAGAATGTGCTTATCTGTTATACCCTGAACACAACGGACAACACTGTCATACGGGCATTTGAGCCCCGGTCTCCGCTGGTTGAACAACGACTCGCGGCATTGCGAAAACTGCATGAGAACGGAATACCCGTGTATTTGCATGTAGGCCCTTGCCTGCCTGAATTGACTGATCCGCTGAAACTGATGTCCGCGGTTGACGGTATTGTGCACAGGGTTGATTTTGAAAACCTGAATCTTAAAATGGTTTCATGGACGGCTTTATTATCGGTACTGCATCGCCATTTTCCCCATCTGATAGATATGTATGAACGCATTTACCGCGATAAGGAAACGTTTGTATCGTACTGGGATGAACTGAGACAGCGGATTGACGCCGTCCGCGGGCAGTTTCAATTCGATACGAACATACGATTTCATCCGTTTGATTCATATTTTGCCCCCTGACCGCTATTAACGATTATCAAGCCAATTCGTAACATTGCGTTAATAATACCGGTATATACTTCTGCCATGCTCGAATGAGATTGCCGTCTACTATCAAAAAAAGGTTGCTGTTTATGAAGAAGAAAGTTGTGTATGCTGTTTCAGGCGAAGGGCGGGGGCACGCCGGACGAGGGCTTGCCATCGCGCGGTTAATGCAGGACGAAATAGATTTTTATTTTATGTGCGGCGGTAAGGCGCATGACCTGATTAAATCCACTGATTATAACCTGATCGAACTGCCGTATCTGGGATTTGTTTACGAGAAAAATTCGATCAATCAATTCAAGACGTTGATCCGTAACGTGAAGCTGTATATGAACAGGAAAGAGATTTACCGGAATATCCGGCAAAAACTGGAAGAAATAAAACCGGATGCGGTGATTTGTGATTTTGAGTATTTTGTACCGAGGGTTGCCAATAAAATGGGTATTCCGGTGATTCAGTTATCGCATCAGATGGTATTGCTGGCGTGCCGGTATTATGTTCCTGTCAGTCAGTGGTGGCATTTTATGCTGGCATACATCGTGACGCGGCTGATAATCAATAAAACGCCGTATTCAGTGGGAATATCGTTCTTTCAGCTTCCGTCGCTTGAGAAGTATAAAAAACGCAATTTTAAGTTGTTTCCGCCATTAATACGTCAGCATATACTTAACAAGAAACCGTCGTATGACGGGCCGATTCTGGTTTATTTCTCATGCAATACGTTCGGCTGGGTGGTTGATATGCTTAAACAATTCACCGATGAAAAATTTGTGGTATACGGTATTGAAAACACCGCGCGGACTGACGGGAATATCGAGTATAAACCTATTTCGCCCATTACGTTTCTGGACGATCTGGTAACCGCCAAAGCGGTCATTACCAATGGGGGGCATACGCTGATATCCGAAGCGGTGCATCTGAACAAGCCCTGCTTCGCATTTTATGTGCATGGGCAGTTTGAACAGTACCTGAACAGTTACTATTTACATCAGCTCAATTTCGGCAGGCGCAACACTACACGCAAAAACGCGATGAAGGAGATAACCGCGTTTCTGGACGAAGTTCCGTCGCTGACCGAGGGTCTGAAAAAAATAGATATCTGCGGTAACGATATTGTTACCAGCTATCTGCGTGATATTATCGTTAAATCGTCCGCAAAAAAAACAGTCATTGCGAACAGTGCGGTTATGCTTTCTTCGGGTTATCAACAAGCGAATAGGTTGTGAATCCGCCCGACAGGTTCAGGCATGTAAACCCGTTGTCCATCAGGATTCGTTGAGCGATATATCCCCGCAACCCGACTTTACAGTAAGCGACGATAATACTTTTTTCCGGTACCTCACTTAAACGCGAACGCAACTCGTCCACGGGGATAAGATACGAACCGGGTATACAGCCGCTTTCATGCTCTTTTTCCGTACGGACATCAAGCAAAAACGCCTTGCCGGGTATAGAATCAGTGTGGCATATGGGTGCGTCTCCCCGCAGTGTATTCGCGGCGACGAATCCGGCAAAGTTGACAGGGTCTTTTGCCGAGCCGAACGGCGGAGCGTACGCCAGTTCCGCTTCTTCAAGATCGTATACCGTCATAGAAGCCTGAATCGCCATGGAGAGCACGTCGATTCGTTTATCAGCGCCTTCCTGCCCGACGATCTGTGCGCCAAGCACTTTGCCGTCTTTCTTATTAAACAGAAGTTTAAGATGGAGCGGTTTCGCACCGGGATAATAACTTGCGTGGTTCATGGGGTGTATGTAGACTTTTTCGTAGTCAATACCAGCTTGTTTCAATTGTTTTTCATTGGCTCCGGTCATGCCTGCGGTGATCGTGAATAAACGAACGATAGAGGTGCCCTGTGTGCCTCTGAACGCCGTTTTTTTCCCGAAAATGGCATCTGCGGCGATTCGTCCCTGCCGGTTTGCCGGGCCTGCCAGCGGTATACGCGCCGGGCCTGCCAGCGGCAGGTTGATTACTTCGCAGGCATCGCCGACAGCGTAAATATCAGGATCGCTGGTGCGCATCTGGCTGTTTACCGCGATCGCCCCGGTAGGGCCGAGACGCAGGCGTGCTGATTGAGCGAGAGCCGTTTCAGGGCGTACGCCAACAGCGAGCACAACAAGGTCGGATAACATTTTTTTCCCGTTTGACAGATTGATGGTAATAACGTCTTTTTCTTTGGTGAACCCGGTAACCGAAACATTTCGCAACAGCATTACTCCATGACTGCTCAGTTCGGTATGGAGGAACGCCGCCATCTCAGGATCAAGCGGAGGCATTACCTGAGCGGTTGCCTCGACCAGCCGCACATCACAGCCGCGATGAATGAGCGCTTCAGCCATTTCCAGCCCTATATACCCGCCTCCGACAATGGTTACCCGGAGTTTCGGTTTGTTTATAAGGGCATGAATGCGTTCCATATCAGGAATGTCGCGCAGTACATGGATACCGGGCAGGCCTATGCCTTCCAGCTGGGGTTTGATCGGCGCCGCGCCCGGTGAAAGAATCAGTTTGTCGTAGCCGACGGTATAATCGACTCCGGTTTTCAGGTCTTTTACTGCGATAGTTTTTGCAATCGGATTGATGCTGGTGACCTCTTTTTCTGTCTGTACATCAATATTAAACCGGTTTTTGAGCATTTCCGGTGATGTTACCAGCAGACTGCCCTGTTCTTTTATGTCGCCGCCAATAAAGTACGGCAATCCGCAATTAGCGAATGAAATATATTTTCCCCGCTCAAATATGGTGATTGTCGCAGATTCTGAAAGCCTTCGCGCGCGTGCCGCGGCTGAAGCGCCGCCGGCAACGCCGCCAACTATGACTATTCGCATAATGGTTTCTCCGGTTAGAATTTTGCTTTGAAATGCATCATTCCTGAGATTTAACAATAAAAATGGGGATAGTCAATATAATTATCGTTTTGAAATGTGTGGAGGAACAGGCGAACAGGAGTTACGGAGCGCGGTGTCTTTTCCGCAGGCGCGAAAAAACAGCCTGCCGAGTTCAGCGGTACAATTGTTGTACACTGCGCGGTGGGTCGCCAGTGCGCGAAAGAAAAGGAATGATGACGACAGCCTTAAGCTTTTTTTAGACATATTATATTCCAGCAGGGCATGACGGCTGAACGTAATATGCACAAATAGCGGAATAAACAGTATACATAACGGCAATACTTTTTTCCGCAGGAACCGGCGGGTTCTGCTGTTTAAAAGCGAGAATCGTTCTGAACAGGCACACCCGTACTGCAAACATGAAGTTATTACCAGAAAGGCCGGAACGACAACGTAAAGCGGCGGTATATAGTCGGCATACTCCTTTGCCAGTAAATATGAGGGGGTTGTCGCGAAGGAAGCCAGATGAAGCAGTATCCTGAGTGCGCTGACGGCAAGAATGCTGTCGGAAATAAACGGGTTTCGTATAAATATCCGGCGCAGTAAGGGTACCAGCGACAACAGGAGCGCCGGTACCATGGCATAGAGCGACACAACAACACAATGCGGCACATAGCGTATTATAACACCGGGCGGAACGGCACACTCAGCGCCCATGATTATCGGCAAACATACTGCAAGCAGGAAACTGAAGAAAACAGATGGAACAATGTAGTACAGAGTCAGGTACAGTGACACGGATAAAATGCGCGTACCCCACCGGGCGCTCAAACGATAGGAAACCGTCCGGAACCGAGACATGAGAATAGTGAAAAGAGCAGACGCGCAGAATATAATCAGTAAAACACGAATAAAAGGCGATCCACACATATCAGCATTAGTTCCAGCCGTTGCTGGCTGAACAGATCTGGTTCAATATATCATTTTGTGTTAAAGCGAGTTGTTCCGTCTCGATGGAAACTTTTGCCAAAAGCTCCAGACCTTCGCAGGATCGGTATTTCCGCAGGTAGTATACTTTCCTGAACCCGTTTTGAATAATGAATTTGGCGCATCGTTTGCACGGCGCGTCAGTACTGAACATGATTTTATCCCGGTCAGGCGCATGGCATTTCGCGATAGCGTTTTCCTCGGCATGCAGGCATCCGCAGTTGCCGGGCTGGTCGGGATTATCGCAACGGTCGTCAAGCCCTGAGGCGTTGCCGTTATACCCGACGGACAGCACATTATTCAAATTCGAGGTGGTAATCACACAGCCCACCCGTTTTATGGTGCCGTTTATATCTTTTCTGCGGCATGTGGAGCGTGCTGAGAGTATAAGCGCCATCCGCATATACATTTCCTCTTTGGAAATGCGCTCTAATGGGGTGTCTGCATCGTTCATAATGATTCTCCGCCGTTCATTGTGGTTCCATTCTAGCGGTTAAGCTGATATAACCTTAAATTCAGTACCATCGCGAAAGACGTCCATAGCAGGTATGGTATAAGAAGCGCTCCCGCTACGGTATGTATCGCGAAAAACAGGGTCGCTGTTATGGCGATGAACATCCAAAGTATGGTCATTTCAACCAGCGCCGCTAAAGGCGCTTTCAGACCGAAAAAGATAACAGGCCACAGGGCGTTGAGCATAAGCTGGATACCGAAAAAAAACAGTGCAGTGCGAACTACCGGTTTCTCCGCGTTGGATTGAGATATCAGAAACGCCGCTATCCCCATACAGGTATATAATGTTATCCATACAGGCCCGAATATCCAGTCCGGGGGCGTGAACACCGGTTTTACAAGATTGTTGTACCATTCAGGGATTGCAGGCAGGGTGGCTGCAGACCCGATTATGCCCGCGCACTGGCAAACAGCTATCAGCATAACTAACTTCAGGAAGTGTGAACTTTTCATACCGCTCCATTTATAATATGACTGCAACATTTTACGGAATAAGATAATACGATTTTACATCCAAAAAAAAGAAAAATGCAATATTGTTTTTACTGGTGATCGTATGCGTCTGCCTAAGTATATAGTTTTGGATACTCAACAATGAAGAAAAAAGTGTAAAAAATATTATTTTCTCTCGAAATTAGTGTTCCGGCTCTAAAGTCTTTAAACTTTCCACCCGAAAAAATAAGTAAGCATCTGTGCCGAAAAAGGAGAAATTTTGCGCAAAGACGACTTCTTTAATCAATTAAAAGAGTTTTGCGATACAACAGAGGATCACAATACCTGTACGCTTCTTGTCAGTGACCTCATGCGCGGGCTATTTCGGTTTTTGAAAATTAATTATTGCGCGGTTTTGCTTCGCAATCATGGTTTTCTTAAAAACAAATATTTGTCGCGTAACGGGTTGATTATCGGATACGATCATTCCTTTGAACCTGCTGTCTGGACACCGATCCAGAATGTGCTGTTCAGTGATTTTAATGATAACAAAATTCCGCTGGATGCTATTCGTCAGGAGTTTATGGATATGTCTGTTGAAGTGATTAAATTTCAGAGTGCGGAATATCCACGCCAGAAAGCGCGTATCCAGCACCCGATATATGTTCGTTCCCTGCAGTTGAATGACCAATTCATCGGTACGCTCTGCCTGATGGATAACACACACGACCCGTTGAGCGCGAGGGAAGCCGTCATTGTGGACTTCTTTATTAAACAGTTCCTGCTCATTCTGGAAAATAAGTTACTGAAAGAAGAAATCAACAAAGTATCAATGTATGACGAGTCGTCAGGACTGTACAGCAAAACCTACTTTATGGACCGGCTTGAGGCCGAGTTTAAGAGCGCGCAACGGTTTAAGAACCCTCTTTCCGTATTATTCGGGAGCCTCTATAATTTCAATGCCATCAGCGATACGCATGGGCGTCGTGAAGCTCTGGAAGCCGCGAATTATGTTGTTTCGGAAATAAGCCATTTCATCAGGTCTATTGACATTATTACGCTGGACAGTGAAAACGAGTTTGCCATTCTATTGCCGCATACCCCTTATGAAGGGGCTAGCGTACTGGCAAGGAAGTTAAACGCATTGATAAAAGAAAAAACGTACTTTATTGATGACCATCAGTGCATACTTACCCTTATACATGGCATCGCCTCGTATCCTGATGAGGATGTATCCTCCTCAGTGGAGCTTCTTAACTGCGCGAAAATGATTCATGCCCAGTCCAAGGAACTGGAAGACAAATTCAGTTTGCCCATAGGCCCCGGTATTATTAATCCATTGGAACAATAATTATCCGCCTGTCTTTTGTATCTAAATGAAACATCCTGTCAGTTTATTTGTCTGTAAAATAGAGTTTAATTGAATAGAAAGCAGAAAAAGTTAGTAGGTAATATTCTGCTGTTTAAGATGATAAAAATAATTGAAGTTAGTAATAAAAAATGCGCTTCTATTTCAAATTTGGTTAAGGTATGGTATAATTAATGAAATACAAAGAGATGCGAAAATAGATGGAGTGCCCCAAATGAGTTCTAATCAGAACAAATCAGATAAAACGAAAGTTTTAATTATAGAAGATGAGCAGGTAATCATTGATCTTCTGACCATGTTTTTGGAAGAAGCAGGCGATTTTTCCGTTACGACAGCGTTAAACGGTAAAGTCGGGTTTGAAGCGTATGAACAGATCCGGCCTGATCTTATTTTGCTTGATTTGCAGATGCCGGTAATGGATGGGCTCACGTTTCTGCGTGAGTTCCGAAAAATAGACTCTGCTACACCAATTATAATTGTGTCGTCGTGCTGGCAGGTAAGCCGCGAAGAAGTATTTCAGCTTGGCGCCACTGCTTGGGTCAATAAACCGTTTCGGTTAACCGAATTAATGGAGGCGATCAACGAAACGCTTGATAATCGCCCTGTTGAACTGAAGATTCACGCTTTGCCGGCACAGTCCGGCTCGTTTCCCGGTGTCAACAGTGTTTCTCTCTGTCCGGAGAATAAAGAAACCTGCCGGCAGAAACGTGTCGCTATTGTCCAGCATAATAAAGAAACTTTAAAGCTCCTTGCGTCATTCATGGAAAAAGAAGGTTATGAGGTTACGGCGGTTTTGCAGGATGCCGTTAACTGGGCGGAATTGCTTAGAAGGGAATATGGGTTGATATTCCTCAGCGTAGATATGTTTAATTACAGTAATCTCACAAAGCTGAACAAATCCGCCCCGGTAATCGTGAATACAGCGAATAATGATGAAAAAGCCCGGAAAGTTGGTTTCATTTTTGGGGCTGACGCGTGGATAACGATGCCGTTTGACTTTTCCGAACTCAAAACTACCGTTGAGTTATTGATGGGCAAAACGCCGCAGGAGCTGGAATCGCTTCGCATGGAACGGATGATGGCGTTTCTGCAGGATTCCGTCATAGAAACGACACGTACCGGTGATCAGCCGGCTTAACGCTGGCGTGATATAAGCCGGTTCATAACTTCAGGAGATTGCAGTTCACGCAGTGCGTCGGACGCGATCCATCGCGCTGGCGCTGACCCCTGACCGTGTACCCTTCGTGCGGATTCAATGGCTTTTTCGTGTAAGAACAAAGAGCGTTTTCCCAGTTGCCTGAGCGCCCAGTTGACCGCTTTTTTCACATAGTTCCGGTTATCAGCAGAATGATACTCTATAAGAGGAAAAAATTTAAGGAACTCGGAATCAGGCACTTTTTTCTGATGAACAGCCCTCCATGCGATGAGCGTGAATGCCGCCCTCCTGACAAATTCTTTTTCGTTATCGCTCCATTCAAATATTTTTTGTTCCGCATGGCTGGTTCTGTCAAATAAGTTGCCGGTACATTGGTCGCATATATCCCAGTTATCGAAGTCATTGCACCACTTGTCCATCTGGTCGGGCGTCACCAGTTGATGGATATCAACGTAACACGCCAGAATACGGGCATCATGGA
>QZJZ01000086.1 GCA_003599815.1 Candidatus Auribacter fodinae | reverse complement strand
TCCAAACTAATGGAGGATTCTATGTTTACAAAAAAGTTCCTTGACAGGTAGCCTTTTCATAGGTGCCACAGCCCCTGCGGGGCTTCGCAATGACAGTCTTTTGTGACTTTTTCATCGATCCCAAGTTATCACAATTGAATTCATCAAATGTTTTTATGCTTTTTAGGAGGAAATTATGCTTTCCGCAGAAAAAAAGCGTTCCCTTTTTAGAATGGTGATTCCTCTATATCCCTCATCGACGATTTATTCATTTGTCTCCAATAAAATGACTTCATTAGGAGCGGTTTGTATTGCGAGTACGGTCAACGATATAGCTTTTTGGGATGCGGAGGTTATTGATGAAAATAACCTGAGGCTATTCGGGCCTCGCAGTATACATGGCGGTGCTGACCATGAATTTCTTCAGAAACAAAGGCCGGCTGACATTGTCGGGTTATACGGTGGATTGACAAGTACAATCCCAAGACTCTATAAGATCGCTCAATTTTATAAAAAACAGGGGGTTATTACTGTTGCCGGAGGACAGCATTTTGCAGATGATACTATTGATGAAGCATTTTCGAACGGCATTGACTATATTGTTGTTGGTGAGGGTGAAGATGCGATAAAGGAAATTATAGGAGCATTGCAGGGGAATGGCTGTATTGATGATATAAAAGGTATTGTGTACAAGAAAAACGATCGGATTATCAGAACTCCGATACGTCCGCCAAGTACTGATTTTGATGCACGTCCAATCCCTGATTTTGCTCTTGTGCGTTATGCGAAGATTGATATTTATCCTGTTGAACGAATACGTGGATGCGGTATGGATTGTGAATTTTGTACTGTGAAGGGGAAACCACGGTATGCATCTCCTGAAAGAGCGCTTGAAATAATCAGTTCAATTGTTGAAACACGAAAGGGAAAAAGTTTTTTTATCGTTGATGATCTTTTTGGGCAGCAACGTGATGAAACAATACGATTTTGCCGTATGCTGGAAGACTATCAAAAACGAATTGGAAGGGGATTGAGCTTTACCGCACAAATGCGTTTAGATAAAGCTTATGACACTGAACTTCTGACTTCAATGCAGAAAGCCGGAATCAATAAAGTCGCTATTGGGTTTGAATCCCCCATCGAAGAAGATTTAAAGATTATGAAAAAGAAGTTAAAAATTCAGGATATAGTAATGCTTTCACGTGCTCTTCATAAAAAAGGTTTTTTTGTACATGGTATGTTTATTTTTGGATATCCATTACGGCAGTATGAATCATTAACAACTTCTCTCAGTGAAAGAATCAGACGATACAAAAAATTTATTAAAGAGGCAAAAATCGATACTGTACAAATACTGTTACCCATTCCGTTGCCGGGCACTGAGTTGCGTCAGAGGCTCATGCAGAATGGCAGGGTTTACCCCAAGTGCGATATTGGCTGGGAATATTATGATGGGACTTTTCCGCTATTTGAACCTGATCCGCCTCTGACAGCAGAGGATATGCACCAAGCCGCCCGCAAGATTATGGGATCATTTTATCAGTTTAAATACATGTTCATGATTGGGCTGAATGTCATTTCATTTATTTCGATTATAGCGTACCTGCACAACATCAAGTTGGGATGGTCGAAATGGTACCGCTACTGGCGCAATGACTTGATCCGATTTGGAGGATGGATTACTATCAGGAAATGGACTCATGCATTTAGAAAAGATATGTTTTTACAGAAGATTCAAATAGCAAGACAACATCTGAATGGTAAGAGTTGACGACGATTCCTCAATAAAAAGGGGACAACGGACACCGTTCTCTATAATGTGGATATTTTTTTTGCTTCATCAGAATAGTACTGCGCCTTTTCATGATCGCCTGTCGCGGTACAGCACTCGATTAGGCGTTCATAAAGGGTAAGCCTCACCTGCCGGATATATTCGACTTTTGGAGGCGGGCACTTCTTCAATGCCTTTTCGAAATACTCAATCGCTTCCTGATAACGCCCCGAGCTTTGATATATCTTGCCGACAACGCTGTATATTCGTACTGCATAATTGATTTGTCCGTAGGCGATAGGTGTCTTATCTTTATAGAGCTTTTGAGCGGCAGTTATAGCGCGCATCGCGTGATTCGGGCGGCGCATGGATAAATATATCTCCGCTAAATCAATGTGAGAGACAATAAGCAGGTCTTCCTGAAAATCCGATTTTTCGTCCTTTCCCCGTTTCTGTTCCGCGTCGGTCAGTACCTGTATGGTGTCTTCCAGCATCGCTATTGCCTGCTGGTTCTGGTTTTTAGCCGCGTAAATATTTCCCAGCCCCCACTGAAATTTTGGGTCGCGGGGCGATAACAGCAACGCGCGCCTGTATAATGATTCCGATTTTTCGATTTTCCCGATTTGCTCGTATTCAGTGGCAAGGGCAAATACCAGTTCCGGATGCCTGACGCATGCCTCAAGCGCAAGCTCATGCAATGCTATGGCACGGTGCGGCTCGTCCGCTGTAAAATATAATATTCCCATGTTGAGAAGCAAAGACGCCAATGTCTCTTTGTGGCTGTGCGTAAATTCGTATGAGGTAAGCATTTCGTATGCTATCTCATTTTTGACCTTCTGCAAATCCGCATTTGAAAACTGGATTCCATCCGCGGTGGTTTCTATATTGATGATTTTCTGAGTATCGGATGAATCAGTATACCGCACAAAAATATGACCGGGTATGACAACGCCGTTTAAATTTAATCCTACCCGTTTACCCAGAGAAAGATACAGTATAGTTAAGCTGATGCAGTTTCCTCGTTTGGTCGCCAGAGTACTGCTTATGTCGCTGTCGTCTCCGGCAAGGCTGTTGGCGAACCGTGCCGTCGCGAAATATGTCCAGTATGGTGTGTGAGTATAAAACCCTTTTCTCCAGATAAAATCGGTGAGCGCCTGAATTTTTTTCTCCGGGGTTTTGCATGATTCTATGCGGGGACGAAGCTCGTCGGCGTATTCGTCGATCTGAGCGAGCCGAGCGTCCACATCAAAATCCGAGTTGATAGCTCTGCAGGCGGTCAGGGCGGCACGGGCAATGTCGAACTCATTTTCAGGTTGCGCCAGCATCCCGCGTATTGAGTTCAGATTTGACTGGAACGCGTCGTTGTCAAGGCAGTGCAGATCATCATATGTGATCTCGTTAGGCGACATCTGAAACACTGCACAGCCGTTCAGAAGGCAGGCGAACAGAATGCATAGAACGATCATGATACGGCGCATAGCTGTGTCCTTGTTTTTAAAACGTAGCGATAAGATTGTATTGTCTTTAAGACAATGTATATCATTTTATTGTTACAGAACAAACGAAAAATGAGCGTAACAATTATTTTTGTGAGATGGTTTCTCTGAGAAGTTTGCGATACGGATAGTTTATTTACCGGATGTTTTGTCTGTTTTTATGCTGTCGCGATACCATAAGATGGTTTTCTCCATACCGACAAGAAACGATGTTTCAGCGGTAAACCCGAACTCTTCCGAAGCTTTGGTTGTATCAAGACAACGGCGGGGCTGTCCGTCTGGTTTGGATGAATCCCAGATGATTGTCCCTTTGAATCCGGTTAATTCGGCGATCAGCAGTACAAGGTCACAGATAGATATTTCCATACCTGATCCGATATTCACCGGATCGGGTTTGTCGTATGATTCAGCCGCTTTGACTATTGCGCGGGCGCAGTCTTCTACATACAGAAATTCCCGGGTCGCTTTGCCGGTACCCCATACCACGATTTCCTGAGAACCGCAGTCCACCGCTTCAACGCATTTTTTTATAAGAGCAGGAATAACATGCGATGTTTCCGGATTGAAATTGTCGTGCGGCCCGTACAGGTTGACCGGCATCAGGAAAATCGAGTTAAACCCGTATTCCTGCCTGTACGCGTTGCCCTGCACCAACAGCATTTTTTTCGCTAACCCATACGGCGCGTTGGTTTCTTCGGGGTACCCGTCCCAGAGGTTTTCTTCGTGAAAAGGAACAGGTGTATATTTCGGATAACAGCAGATTGTGCCGATAGAGACGAATTTTTCTACACCTGCAAGACGTGCCTGCTCCATGCACTGTACACCCATGGTGAGGTTGTTATAAAAGAATGATCCCGGATGAGCGCGGTTCGCTCCGATACCGCCCACCTGAGCCGCCATGTGTATGACGAGATGCGGTTTTACGTCATTAAACAGCGCTATAACCTGTTTGTTATCAGTAAGATCGTATTCGTTACTGCGGGGCGCTGATATATAGGCGCATCCTTTCCGGCGTAAAATATCAACGACAAATTTGCCCAGAAAACCGGAGCCTCCGGTTACCAGTACCCGCTTTTTTGCCCAGAAATCCATGCGGTCACATATCTCCTCGTATGTTCGTTTGCACCAGTATACTATAAATTTTGTTTGTTATAAGCAAATATCTTGCCTCTTTTTTGCTATAATGGTATTCTTCGTCTGTTTTCCTCGCAGTAAAACCGCACGAGGGTGTGTCCTTTCATTTAAAAATCTATACTGATGAAATGAAAAAATGCTTGACCCGAAGCGGGTAATTTACATAAAATAGCAAATCCTTAATTAATTTTACAGGATATTTGTGTGTTTTATCGGTTGCGAACAGTGACAGATAAATACTTTTTTTAATATATAGAAGAGAAAGGTAGCGACAGTGAGAGGACCACTGAAAATTTTTACCGGTAATGCGAATCCTGAACTGGCTCAAAAAATCGCTGATTATCTGGCAATACCGTTGGGGAAGGCTTCGGTAACTCGTTTTCCTGAAGGAGAAATTTTTGCGAAGATAGAAGAGAACGTTCGTGGCTGTGATGTTTTTCTTGTTCAGTCCACCTGTCCGCCGCCAAATGAGAATTTAATGGAATTGCTGGTTATGATCGATGCACTGCGCCGTGCTTCCGCCGAACGCATTACGGCGGTTGTGCCGTACTACGGATATGCCCGTCAGGATCGAAAAGACCAGCCTCGTGTCGCTATTACTGCCAAATTGGTTGCCAATTTGATTACTGCGGCGGGTGCCGACAGGCTTCTGACGATGGATCTGCACGCTGACCAGATACAGGGTTTTTTTGATATACCGGTGGATCACCTCTATGCGGCGCCGGTGTTTATAGATTATATACGAGAATTGAATTTGAAGAATTTAACGATTGTATCGCCGGATACCGGCGGCATTAAAAGTGCCCGGGCGGTTGCGCAACGGCTGAACGCCTCGCTGGCCGCTATAGATAAACGCCGTATGACAGGTAAAGATATTCAGGTTATGAACATCATGGGTGAAGTTGATGGGTGTGACCTTGTTATTGTTGATGACATTGTTTCAACCGCAGGGTCGTTGACTGAAGCCATCAAGGCGTTGCGGGCGAATGGAGCTAATTCGATTTACGCCGCCATAACGCATCCGATCCTTGCTGGGCCGGCTATAGAGCGCATATCCGGTGCGCCGCTGACGGAACTCATTGTGTCGGATAGTATTCCGCTGAGCAATGCGGTGCAGGAGTCGGATGTTAATATAAAAGTATTAACTGTGGCTCACCTGCTTGGCGAGGCAATCAAGCGTATCAACCAGAATGAATCGGTAAGTTCTCTTTTTCGTTAATGAATGTGAGAAAAACAGAGTAATGAAAATATAGATTAATTATTCAGTTCGCCCGCAGGTTGTGCTGGCGGCTGAAAGGGAGGTAACAATGAGTGAACAGGCTCTGAAAGCACAGGTCAGGGAAGAAATTGGCGGCAGTGCGGTGAAACGTCTTCGTAAAGCCGGAATGATTCCTTGCGTTATGTACGGGATGGAAAGTGAAAGTGTTTCTTTAAAGATCAATAAACTGGATTTTATCCATCTTCTTCATTCTTTGACCAGCGAACATGCGCTGATTAAGCTGGATGTTAATAATAAAAAGAAAGATGTGATTTTAAAGTCGATCGACTATCACCCGTTTAAAAACGAGATTTCCCATGTTGACTTTCATCAGGTTTCCATGGATAAACCGATTGAGACTACTGTGCCTGTTGAGGAAGTCGGTAATTCAAAAGGTATCGCGGCAGGCGGTGTGGTTGAACATGTTATGCGTGAATTAAGTATAGAGTGTCTCCCGAAAGATATTCCTTCAGTGATAGAGGTGGATATTACCGAACTGGAAATAGGTGATTCAGTTCATGTCGCTGACATAGTTGCGCCCAAAGGAGTGAAGTTGCTTGATGATCCTGAACAGGTTGTAATATCCGTTGCCGCACCGAGAATTATGGCTTTGGAAGAGGTTTCTGAAGGCGCAGAGCTTGGCGCTGTTGCCGAACCTGAACTGATTAGGAAACGCGAAAAGGAAGTGGAAGAATAATCTTCCCGCGCGCATGGAAAGGCCATTGTATATTATCGGGCTTGGCAATCCGGGCCCTGAATACTCGTTTACCCGCCATAACGCGGGATTTATGGTGCTTGACCTGTTGCAGAGGGCATATAATGCCCGTTTTTCACGGCTTCGGGCTGGACGTGCTCATTGCGCTTCCTTAACAATTGAAGAACGTTCTGTTGAGCTTGTTAAACCAGAGACATTTATGAATAGAAGCGGTCAGGTTCTGAACGCTCTTGAACTGGAACAGACAGACGATGGCACTGTGGCGAACCTCCTTGTGGTTTACGATGATTTACATCTTCCGCTGGGGGCTATTCGTTACAGGGAACAAGGGTCGCATGGCGGGCACAATGGCATGCGCTCAATTATAGATACTTTAGGGCATCAGCGTTTTCACCGGCTGAGAGTCGGCGTCGGCGTTGACAGGCCGGTCAATGATTTACATAGTTTTGTGCTTGGTACTTTTACAAAATCTGAACTTGAATTGCTTTCCGATGTTTTGAATACCGCGTGTGAGAGTATACAATGGTATATTCAGCACGGTATTCATAGTGCGATGAATAGGTATAACAGTAAGGTGGCATAACGGAAAGATGCCGTACTTACTGCCCGGTTTGCGGCCGGGACCACTTAATACCAATAGGAGGAGGACATAGTGGACACGCGCTTGTATGAAGGAATGTTTATCGTCCAGCCAGGTGACCGCGAAACTGAATCGCGTGAACGTGTGCTGGAAGAAATCAAAGCGGAAATAGCTCGTCAGAACGGGACTATTGAAAAGATTATACCCATGGGAAAACGTGAGTTTACGTATTCCATCAAACGTTTTCGCGACGGGTATTACTTTCTGATTTATTTCAGGGTTGCACCGCAGGCATTACAGAAAATGACGGAGCGTTTTAAGATTAACACATCTATTTTACGTGAATTGATCCTTGCTGTCGATGAAATACCTACGAATGTAAGAATTGTTGAACAAACTGAATCAGCCCGGGTATCTTCCGATGATGAGGCGCCTGTCGCGTCCAAACGGAAATCAGCCCCTGTTGTAGACGAAGACGATGACGACGAGGCAGATGTTGATTCCGATGAATCTGATGAATATGAAGACGATGAAGAATAATTTTCCGATCTGACCGGAAAATGGTATAAAGGGAGATAATCTCATGGTAAAGCGTAAAAAGTTTATCAAACGTAAAAAATGTAAATTTTGTGTAGATAAAGTAACTTCAATTGATTATAAAGAATATGACAGGCTCAGCAAACACCTGACTGAACGGGGCAAGATAATTCCCCGCCGCATTACGGGCAACTGTGCCAAACACCAAAGACAGTTGACAAGCGCGATTAAACGGGCTCGTTTCATGGCGTTGCTTCCATATGTCGTTGAGTAAGAATTTGAGCGCAAGGTGAAGGAGATAAAACGATGGAAATAATACTCGTTAAACAGGTAAAAGACCTCGGTTCTGAAGGCGATGTGGTTAAAGTAGCCGATGGATACGCGCGCAATTTTCTTATACCGCAGGGATTTGCGATAACTGCCACGAAATCGAGCTTGAAAAAAATCGATGAGATCCGGCAGAGCAAAATTAAACGCGAGCAAAAAGAAAAACTGCAGGCTCAAAAGCTGGCTGAAAAAATCGGCTCCGTTTCATGCACTATTGCCCGCCAGGTCGGTGAAGATGATAAGCTGTTCGGTTCAGTTACTTCTCAGGATATAGCAAAAGCGCTTGAGAAAGAAGGAATCGAAGTTGATAGAAGAAAAATTATTCTTGAAGAATCCCTGCGCGAGCTCGGAGTATTCTCTGTTGATATCAAACTGCATCCGGAAGTGACCGGAACAGTAAAAGTCTGGGTGGTCAAGGAATGATATTTTCCTGAGATCCGTGCGGAAGGGAACCCTGATGTCGTTTACTGATCAGATGCTCGAGAAAGTCCCGCCACATAACCTTGATGCGGAAATGGCTGTTCTTGGCGCGATGCTCTTGAGCCCTGATGCGGTTCTAAAAGCAATGGAACTGATCAGAGAAGAGGCTTTTTATAAAGAAGCGCACCGCATAATTTTCCGAGTTGTTGTGGAATTGTTCGACAGGGGCGCTCCTGTGGATATGGTCGTCATAGCTGACGAACTGAAAAAGCGCAATCAGCTTGAAAAAGTCGGCGGTGTCAGTTATGTTGCTTCTCTGGGAAATATGGTGCCGACCGCGGCGCATGTTGATCATTATATATCTATAGTATTTGAAAAATATCTGCTCCGCAGTCTGGTCAACGCCTCAACATCTATTGTTGAGCGATGTTATGCTCATGACGCCGATGCAGAGTCGCTGCTTGATAGCGCGGAGCACCAGATATTTGAAATAGCTCAGAAAAAAGTCGGTGGAAACTTTTCCGATACAAAAGAACTTATCAAAAATACTATCCAGATTATTGAGGAAGCGGTCAATAATAAGCGTCAGGTTACGGGGCTTTCCACCGGATATGTTGATCTTGATAAACAAACCTCAGGGTTTCAGAAATCCGATTTAATTGTTATTGCCGCTCGCCCGTCAATGGGGAAAACGGCACTGTCCTTGAACATTGTGGAACACGTCGCCATCTCAGAACATGTTCCTGTAGCTGTTTTCAGTCTTGAAATGTCCAAAGAACAGCTTATACAACGTATGCTTTGTTCTCTGGCGCGAATAGACTTCAGTAAAGTGCGCCGCGGCTTTCTTTCACGTACTGAGTGGCCGGCACTGCTTGACGCGGCGAGTAAATTATCAGAATCAAAAATATTTATAGACGATACGCCGGGTGTTTCCGTGATGGAATTGCGTGCCAAGGCACGACGGTTGAAAGCATCTGATAATATTGGGTTTATTGTAATCGACTATCTCCAGTTGATGCAGTCGTCCGGAAAACGTGTCGAAAGCCGCCAGCAGGAAATTTCAGAAATATCACGGTCACTGAAATCTCTCGCGCGCGAATTGCACGTACCGGTAGTTGTGCTGTCTCAGCTGAATAGGTCGGTAGAATCACGTCAGGATCACCGCCCCATGCTCTCGGATTTACGCGAGTCCGGCGCCATTGAACAGGATGCCGATGTGGTTATGATGATGCTGCGCCCTGAATATTATGATCGGGAAGTCCGCCCCGGTGAAGCGGATGTGATAATAGCCAAACAGCGAAACGGCCCGGTTGGCGACATTACATTGCGATTCTTCAGTGAATACGCACGGTTTGAAAACTTTATTTCACGGGATGATGACTAACACCTTCAGCGTAAGGAGTAAAATATTGATTCTGAATAACGGATTATTCAAGATGAAAAATCGTTCCATCCTCCACACCTCTTTCATAATAACCATTATGATTTTCATAGGTATGATGGCATCGTCATTGCAGTCACAGGGGCTTGAAGACATTATTTATGAAATTCAGGTGAACGGTTTGAAAAGTCTTTCCCGCGAGTATGTTATCAGTAAAATTCGAAGCCGCGAAGGAAGCTATTTTTATCCGAGCGTGATAAAAGAGGATATCAAACTCCTTTATAACACCGGCCAGTTTTCCATGATAAATTTTGAAACCAAAAAGACTGCGCGCGGCATTGTACTCGTCATAGATGTTACTGAAAAACCGGTGCTTTCTTCGATCGTTTTTGAAGGCAACAGCAAATTAAAAGATTCCGCCTTGCGCAAGTTAATGAAATCGTCTGCCGGGTCTCCCGCTGATGAAGCTAAAATCAAACAGGACATCCTTGCTATCACCAACAAGTACATAGAAAAAGGTTTTCCGAATATAACTGTGGACTATAAGCTGGAAGTTGTATCAGCTAAAAACGAGGCTTCCCTGCGTATTATTATTGATGAAGGGCAGCGCCTGAAAATAGGAAAAATTAAGTTTGAAGGCAATACGGCTTTTAAAGACAAAGAGTTGTTGCGGTTGATGAAAACCAAAAAAGATACCTTATGGCCGTTTAATGTGATTTTTAAAACCGGTATTCTTGACGAGGAAGCATTCGCTGAAGATATTGAGCGCATAGAGAACTATTATCATTACAAAGGGTATCTTGACGCTAAAATTACTGATATTAAACGCGACACACCGGCAAAAAAGAAAAAAATGGTAATCGTGATTACGGTTGTTGAAGGGCCTACGTATAACGTGGGCGCCATCGATATAGCCGGCAACAGCACATTCCCCACACGCTCTATCAACGAATTGATCGCCTCTCAGCCCAGCACGCTGTATTCACCTGAAAAACTCGGCAATGATGTGAACAGTATTCAGAATTATTACGCAGACCGCGGTTATATCGAAGCCCGCGTAAATACCAAAGTCACGTATGATTCGCAGACCCAGACCATGAATCTTGCATATCGAATAAATGAAAGCACTATTTTTTACGTCAATAAAGTGAACATTCGCGGGAACTATAAAACCAAAGATAAGGTTATCCGCCGTGAATTGCTGGTTTACCCCGGTGAAATTTTTGACGGCAGTAAACTTCGTACCAGCCAGAAACGCTTGGAAAACACCGGATTTTTTGAAAAAGTAACTGTGCTTATGGATGATGTGGAAGGGCAAAAGGATCGCAAAGACGTGGTAATGGATATTCAGGAAAAGAAAACAGGATCTATCAGTTTTGGCGCCGGGTTTAGTTCTATCGACTCTCTCGTGGGGTTTACGGAACTCAGCCAGTCTAATTTCGACCTGTTTAATTTCCGTAATTTCCAGGGAGCCGGCCAGAAATTCCGTATTCGGCTTGAAGCCGGAACTGAAAGACAGAATTTCCTTATCAGTTTTACTGAGCCCTATTTTCTTGATAAACAATTAATGTTTGGAACAGATCTATATGTGGATAGAAGCGAATATCTGAGTGATGATTATGATGAAGACCGTGTTGGCGTGGCTTTTCGTCTTGGCAAATCGCTGGCTAATTTTTTACGCGGTGAAGTCAGCCTTGCTCTTGAAAATATTGATGTCAAAGTTGATGACGAAGCGTCACCGGAACTTCTTGCGGAAGATGCTGAGTATAATCAGGCTTCCGTTTCCTTTCGTCTTACACACGATACCCGTGATCAGATCTTATTTCCTACCCGCGGTGCTCAGACTCTCGCTATATTGAAACTGTCGGGCGGCGACGCACAGTACTCACGGTTTGACCTGCGTACAACACACTATTTTACACCGTTTTCACGCTACCCGAATCATATTATAAAACTGCGGCATGGATTTGGTGTTGCCGGAGAACTGGGTGGTGATGATGTTCCTATCTTTGACCGTATGTTCCTTGGAGGTCCGAACACGGTTCGCGGTTTTGAGTTCCGCGAAATCGGGCCGCAGGATGTCAACGATGAACCGCTCGGTGGAAAAGTTGCCACATGGGGTTCTATTGAATATCTCTATCCTATTATAGATCGAATTCAGGGCGCATTTTTTCTTGACGGGGGCAATGTTCACGAATCCCTCAGTGATGTGGGTGAAGACATCAATGTCGGCGCTGGGCTCGGTGCGCGGTTAAATCTGCCTATCGGCCCGATCCGCATTGATTATGGGTTTCCGATAGTCACTGATGATTATACTGACGATGACGCTGAACCGCGTTTTCATTTTGGAATGGGAACATCATTTTAATAACATACTATTTTACACAGGAGGAATGTATTATGAAATCGCTTAAAACATTAGCAGCTATCGCATTTGTGGGGTCATGCCTGTGCTCTTTCAACGCTTCTGCTCAACAGTCATCGTCTCTTAAAATCGGGTTTGTCAATTTTGATGAAGTAGTTCGGCGCTATTACAAAACGGTTATATATCAGGAACAGATGCAGTCAGAAGCCGCTGGTGAGGAAGCTGATTTAAAAGAAAAAATAGAAGAAATCAACCGGATCAAAGAAGAGATGCAGTTGTTATCAGAAGAGGCGCGTCAGGAAAAAGAAAAACTTCTGCAGTTAAAAATTGCTGAAGCTCAGGGACAGCGCGATCAGACAAAACGCGATTTCCAGCGCAAAGCAATCAATTCCATGACCGATGTTTTTAATGATATTTATGTAGAAATTGATAAACAGGGCAAGGAAGGAGGATATACGTTTATTTTCCGGCAGAAATTTTCTTCTCCGGCGATTGACCAGCCGCTGGTTTTATACGGCGACGCACAGTACGACCTGACTGAAAGCGTTATTACCGCACTGAATGCCAATAAACCTGCTGATGTGGAACTTCCCACAGACACAAAACCGGAACCGGTTCAGGATAACGATAACATGGATGCTGAAATGCCGGAAGGCATGTAAGACCGGATTAAGAGAACGGCGTTTCGGAGGTGTGATGAGAAAACAGCGTACGATAAAGAAAGAAGTTATTCTGTCAGGGATTGGAGTACATACTGGTAACCGGACCGAAATGAAGTTCATACCGGCGGAACCAAACGCTGGTATAAGCTTTGTCAGGACAGACCTGCCCGGCTCTCCGGCTGTGAAGGCTCATATATCCAAAGTTGTCGGGTTTATGCGGGGAACAACGATTGGTGAAGGTGATGTTAAAGTTCATACTGTGGAACACGTTATGGCTCCACTCTCATCGCTTGGCGTAACCAACGTCAGAATAGAACTCGATTCTAATGAGCCGCCTGTTGTCGATGGCAGTTCAGTTGAATTTCTTGCGGCGCTGAGGGAATCGGGTATCGTAGACCAGAGTGAGCCTGCGGAAGTTTTCGAATTAAAAGAACCGATTTACGAAACGGAGGGAGATATGATCCTTGTAGCCCTGCCGTATGACGGTTTTAAAATATCGTATACGCTTTCATTCAGCCATCCGAAACTGAAAGCCCAGTACTTGAGTTTGGATATCAATGAGCAATCATTTGCGAAAGAGATAGCTCCGTCCCGTACGTTTTGTTTTTACCGTGAAGTAGAAGTGTTGATGAATCAGGGACTTATAAAAGGCGGGAGCCTTGATAACGCGGTGGTTATCGGTGACGACGCTGTTTTTTCAAAAGAAGAACTCCGGTTCCATGATGAGTTTGTTCGGCACAAAATTCTTGATCTTGTCGGTGACACGTACTTACTCGGACTGCCTGTGAAAGCCCATATTATAGCCGCTAAGTCAGGCCATGCGTTTAACCTCAGGCTTACCAAAAAACTATATGAGGCGTATCTTAAATCGCAAAGCGTGCATAACTGAGCTGTATATTATCAATCTTAAATATTTCAGAGATAACCACTAGTATATCAGGGGAGATTATGGAAGAGACGTTTACAGGTTTTGATATCGAACAGATAAAGCAAATTTTACCTCACCGGTATCCGTTTTTGCTGGTTGACCGGATCATTGAACTTGAACCGCACACGCGTATTGTCGGTATCAAGAATGTAACGGTAAACGAAGAGTTTTTTCAAGGCCATTTCCCGGCGCGTCCGGTTATGCCGGGTGTACTGATCGTTGAAGCATTGGCTCAGGTCGCCGGGGTGCTTATGCTCCGTGAACCGGAAAACATAGGGAAACTGGCGTTCTTCATGGGTATCAATAATGCCAAATTCAGGAAACCGGTTGTTCCCGGTGATCAGTTGCGGCTTGAACTCGATGTCGTGCACTGGAAGTCGCGTGCTGGTAAAGTACGCGGTGAAGCGAAAGTTGACGGTAAACTGGTCTGTGAAGCTGAACTGACCTTTTCCCTCGTGTCGCTGTAATAGTACATGAAATGTGTGGGGGAACCATATGAAAATTCATAAGACGGCAATAGTTCATCCTAACGCGAAAATCGCTGAAGGCGTGGAAATAGGGCCGTATTCTATAATTAATGAGAATGTATCTATCGGAAAAAACACTGTCGTCGGCCCGCATGTGGTGATAGATGGGTGGACTGAAATTGGTGAGAATAATAAAATTTTTCAGTTTGCCTCGCTGGGCGCCATCTCACAGGATTTAAAGTATCATGGCGAGGTAGCCTACCTTAAGATAGGGAACTCAAATACCATACGTGAGTATGTGACCATGAATATCGGGACTGAAGGCGGCGGCGGAATTACTCAGGTGGGTGATAACAACCTCTTTATGGTTGGCTCGCATATAGCGCATGACTGTGTTCTCGGAAATAATATTATTGTCGCCAACCTTGGCACTCTTGCAGGGCATATTGTTGTTGAAGACGGTGCGATTATCGGCGGTGTCGTTGCTATTCACCAGTTCAGCCGTATCGGTCAGATGTCCATTATCGGAGGTTGTTCAAAAGTCACTCAGGATATACCTCCATTCATGATGGCGGACGGACATCCGGCGGAGGTTCGCGGTCTGAACCTCATCGGACTGAAACGGAAGGAATTCAGCCGTGAAGCCATACATAATATCAAAGAGGCGCACCGGATACTGTACCGGTCAAACCTGAATACATCTCAGGCTGTCGAACAGATAAAAAATGAGCTGGGCCAAACTGAAGAAATTTTAACTATCCTGAACTTTATTGAAAAATCCAATCGGGGGATAGCAAAATAGCGGCTCAAATGGATACGCTTTGCATTGTGGCGGGCGAAGGGACGCTTCCGTTTTCGGTTGCGCGTAATGCCCGTAATCAGGGGTTAGCTGTTTATGTAGTCGGGTTTGAGGGAACTACGGATCCGTCACTGGAACAGCATGTTGACGGTTTATGCTGGATAAAACTCGGACAGCTCGGTAAACTCATTTCCTATTTTAAAAATCATGAGGTAACCAGAGCTGTTTTTATCGGCAGAATCGCGCATAAAGTCGTGTTTACCGATCTGAAACTCGATTTCAAAATGCTTCAATTGGCAATGAAACTGAAGGACTGGCGTACCGACAGTATTCTCAGGCTGATCGCTGACGAAATTACCGCTAATGGTATTGAAGTCATTGATTCGACCACATTTATCCCTGAATTATTACCTAAACCCGGTATTTTAACACGGTGCAAACCGGATAAAAAACAGCAGGAAGATATCCACTTTGGTTTTTATATAGCAAAACGCCTTGCGGGGCTTGATGTAGGGCAAACTGTGGTCGTCCGCAAAAAATCGGTGTGCGCTCTGGAAGCCATTGAGGGAACGAATAAAGCCATACTTCGGGGCGGTGAACTGGGTAAAAAGGATGTTGTTGTGGTTAAGGTTTCCAAACCGAATCAGGATATGCGGTTCGATGTTCCTGTGATCGGTGAACACACCATTGATGTTCTGAAACAGGCGAATGCCGCCGTACTCGCTATTGAAGCGTATAAAACCATATTGATTGAACCTGAAAAGGTTATTGCGAAAGCTGATTCGTATAACATTGCGCTTGTTTCGGCCGATTCGTCTGCTTTTGAATTTTCTAAATATGAAACAAATGGCCGGGGCGTATAGTTAAGGAGTAGTGATACAATGGGACTTTTTACAAAAAAATCGGTACCGACAGACAGGTTGCGGGTTGGTGTCATTGGAGTTGGCCATCTTGGACAGCATCATGCCCGTATTTACAATAGTTTAGAGCAGGATGTGGAGCTGGTTGGGATTTCTGACATTGACGAAAACCGGGCAAAGGAAATCGCGAAGAAAAACAGTACACGGTATTACACCGATTACCGCGAATTGCTCGAAGCAGGGCTTGACGCCGTCACTATTGCTGTGCCCACAGTGGCTCATCATCAAGTAGCGCTCGATTGTCTTGACCGTGCCGTTCATGTGCTGATTGAGAAACCGATCTGCAGTTCATTGCAGGAAGCGGATGACTTGCTTTCTGCCGCGAATAATAATAAGGCGATTATTCAGGTCGGGCATGTGGAACGTTTTAATCCGGCGATACTGAAACTGGCGCAGATAGTCAAAAATCCTAAATTCATCGAAGTGCATCGGCTTGCTCCTTATAAACCGCGCGGTATAGACGTGTCAGTTGTCCTTGACCTTATGATTCATGACCTTGACATAGTTCTGTATCTGGTCAACAGGGAACTGAACCGTATAGACGCTGTCGGCGTTGAAGTGTTGACTTCAGCCGAAGATATAGCCAACGTCAGGTTGAGTTTTGCAGGGGGATGTGTCGCTAACATTACCTGCAGTCGAGTCAGCCTGAAAGAGATGCGTAAAATTCGCATATTCCAGCCGAATACCTATATCTCACTGGATTATAAGGCTCAGGAAGGCGTTATTTATACAAAAAACGGCGATACGTTTGATAGTATTACCCGTGAAGTGCTGAACCTCGCTAAAGATGAACCGCTGAAACTGGAAATCCAATCGTTTATTGAGTGCATTAAAACCGGGTCACGCCCTCACGTCAGCGGCGAGGACGGGCGCAAGGCCTTGCAGGTCGCTACGGATATAGCCGCTCAGATTCAGGAACATAAAAAGGCGTTGGAACAGTGAGCAGTGCGCCGTACTCAAATCCCACGCTGATGATTATTGCAGGTGAGGTGTCTGGCGACATTCACGGCGGCAAACTGGTTCGGGAAATAAAAAAACTGAACCCCGCCATTGCTTTTTTCGGGACAGGCGGGGAACAGATGAGGGCTGAAGGCGTTGACTTGATTCACGACCTCAATGATCTTGCTGTTTTGGGGTTGGTTGAGGTTATTCGTCATTATCCACGTATCAGGTCAATTTTTTATGAAATGATAGAATGCGCACATCAGCGCAAGCCTGATGCTGTTATCCTTATTGACTATCCTGGGTTTAATATTCGCATAGCGGAACACCTTAAGAAACTCGGAATACCTGTCATATATTTTATCAGCCCTCAGATATGGGCATGGGGCCAGCACCGCAAAAAAGTCATATCCCAGCGTGTGGACAAAATGCTGGTGTTCTTTGATTTTGAGAAACAGTTTTACAGCGATACAGGGCTGGATGTGGAGTTTGTCGGGCACCCGCTGGTCGAACACCTTGTACCGGAGATTTCCCGGGAATCATTTATTGCGAGCCATGACCTCGATCCCGACAGGCCTCTGCTTGGGTTACTGCCGGGGAGCAGGAAAAACGAAATTGAACGGTTACTGCCCGTTATGTTAGAATCTGCCCGAGAAATATATCAGGCGATGCCTGAGGTGCAGTTCGTGCTTCCTGTCGGTTCCGCTATTCCTCGCGGCCAGTTAATGGGCATTTATGAGCAATGGAAAGAATCCAATACTGTTCCGGTTACTTTGATTGATGGGCAGGTTCACGAAACAATGGCGTATTCCGATCTGGTACTGGTCGCGTCAGGAACCGCCACATTGGAAACAGCCTGTCTCGGTACTCCAATGATTATCCTGTATAAAGTTAATGTGATAACATCGCTTTGTGCGAGACTGGTTATTAAAATACCGTATATCGGATTGGTAAACGTGGTGGCTGGCAGGATCGTGGCGCCTGAATTTTTACAACATAACGCCCGGCCTTCAAAAATAGCCGCTTGCGCTATGGAGTATTTATCGCATCCTGAAACCATGATAGATTTTAAAAATGAACTTAAACGTGTAAAACAGAAGCTGGGCGGGCCGGGCGCTCTGCAACGCGCGGCGCAATCAATAATGACATTTTTACATAATAGAAAACACTGATCGGATTACTATGAACATTTTTAAACGCATACTTGCCTTTGGCGCGCCGTATAAAAAGTACTTTTTTCTTGCCATTCTGTTTATGGTACTGAATACCGTTTTTGAAGGAGTCTCGATTTTTTCCCTGGTGCCTCTGGTTGATAAAGTCCTGACAGGCCAGCCGATAGAATTGACCGTAAGCATCAATCTGCCCATTCTAGATAAGGTAAACGAAATACTCGCGCAATTGAGCCGGCTTGACAGGTTGCTGGTATTCAAATATATAGCAGTATTTATTTTCATTATGTTTATCGTAAAAGGCGTGGCATACTTTTTCAGCCATCTTTTTATGGAGGTACTCGGACAGAATATCGTGAAGGATATACGATGCCGCATATTTGATCATGTTGAGCACCTGTCCATCGACTTTTATACGCAGGAACGGACAGGCAACCTGATGTCACGCGTTACCTCGGATGTGCAGATGATTCTGGAAATAGTGTCAGGACGGTTTGCCAGTACGCTTATTGAGTTTCCGAAGCTGTTTGTGTATTCGTTTATCATCATTATTGTTGACTGGAAACTGGTCGTAGCTATGGCGCTGGTTCCTTTCATAGTCGCGCCGATAATCATGATCGGGAAAAAACTGCGATCGCTCAGCCGCCGTACGCAACGGAGGCTCGCTGACCTTAACTCTATTTTATTTGAAGTGCTGACCGGTATAAAAATCGTTCAGGCTTTTTCTATGGAACAAGCTGAACTCAAACGATTTGTCAAATCCAATGAACGATACTACAAGATACGTATTAAAATGATTGTACTCGATACTTTGCTGAACCCTTTGACAGAAATTACCGGGATTTTAATCTGCATTATAATCATGTTTTTTCGCATACAGAAGATTATCAACGGAGACCTTTCCGTCGGTACGTTTACGTTGCAGGTAGCGGCAATAGTCGCTCTGCTGAAACCCTTGAAAATGATCGGTAAAATTAATTCTCTTCTCCAGCGTGCGCTCGGCGCGGCTGAACGGATTTTTGAGATACTCGACACGAAACCGAGTGTCGTTGAAGCGGCGAATCCGCTTGAATTGCCTGTAATCAATAAAGAATTGGTGTTTGATCGGGTTTCCTTTTCATATGATACTGAAAACGGCGAAGCTACGGTATTGAACGACGTATCGTTCACGATCAAGAAAGGTGAAATCGCCGCGTTTGTCGGGCCGAGCGGCGCCGGCAAGACGACTATTCTTAACCTTGTGGCGCGATTTTATGACCCGGTTAAAGGAAGGATAATGATCGATGGCGTTGATCTCAAAAACGTCAGCCTTGCGTCTCTCCGCGGGCAGTTGGGAATCGTGACACAGGATACCATTTTATTCAACGAATCAATCCATGATAACATCGCATACGGGCGTGAGAATATGTCGCTCAAGGACGTTCAGAAAGCCGCGCAAATGGCTAATGCGCATGATTTTATTGAGAGCATGCCTGAAAAGTACGATACGGTGATCGGCGAGAAGGGAATTAAACTGTCGGGCGGGCAGAAACAGCGTCTGGCGATTGCGAGGGCTATTCTAAAAAATCCGGCTATCCTGATACTTGACGAAGCTACATCCGCGCTTGATACGGAATCGGAAAAACTGGTTCAGGGAGCGCTTGACCGATTGATGGAACAGCGCACCGTACTGGTAGTTGCGCACAGGCTGTCGACGATCATGCACGCCAGCAAAATTTTTGTTCTCGATAACGGAAAAATACAGGCGTGCGGTACCCATGACGAACTATTGAAATCAAACGAGCTGTACAAAAGATTGTATAAAATGCAGTTTGAGATGAGCGGCAGTGTAAAACGGTGAGGTATGAGCGGTAAAGTCTCTTCTTTTTTTTATGAAAAAGTGTTTCCTTATCTTGGAGCTTTTGTTATCAGGGCGTTGTTTTCCACTGTTCGGATGCGCTGGATCCGTGACCAGTTCATGTTTGACCAGAAGAAAAAAGGCGAGCCGATAATTTACGCGTTCTGGCATAACCGCCTTGCATATATGGCATACGCGTATCAATATGTGGTGCAGGGAGTTAATCGTACAAATACGCTGGTGGCGATGATCAGCAGAAGCAAGGACGGGCGGCTTATCGGCAGGGTCATAGAATTGCTTGGCTTGCGCGTGGCGTACGGCTCAAGCTCACGGCACGGTACTGAGGCATTGCGTGAGATGATCCGGCTTGTTAAGGAAGAGAAACTTGACTGCGGGATTACTCCTGACGGGCCTCGCGGCCCGAAATATAAAGTTCAGGGCGGCGTTTTGTCTGTTGCGCAGGCAACCGGAGCTCCGATTGTGCCTATTACATATGATGTGAAGCATAAACTTGTTTTGCGGAGCTGGGACCGTTTTATCGTGCCGTTGCCGTTCACGCACGGCTATTTCATTGCAGGCGAACCGATGTGGATTCCTGAGGAGATTTCTGATGAAGAGCGCGAGGCCCTGCAAAAAAATCTGGAGCAAAGATTGGCAGGTATCTGTGACGAAGCCCATAACCTGCTTTTTAACAAGAAAATAAAAAAAATGCAACAGAGTGAAAAAAAAGGTTGAAATTGCTGTGGAACTTGTCTTATACTATAGACCTCTTTTTAGTTGAAGGTCTATTAGCCACAGCGTATGATACGTGTGTGGTTAAATTTTATAATTTGACAATCGGGTGAATAGGCTGAGTTTGTAAGAAACAGAATATGGAGAAACGATATGGCAGTTGCCTCAATTAAAGACTTGCTTGAAGCGGGCGTTCATTTTGGACATCAGACAAAGCGCTGGAATCCAAAGATGAAGAAGTATATTTATGAGGCCCGTAATGGTATCTATATCATAAACCTTCAGAAAACAGCGAAGTGTCTTAATGATGCGTATCGGTTTGTGGAGAATGTTGTTGCTAGCGGCGGGCGTGTTTTGTTTGTAGGTACTAAAAAGCAGGCTAAAGAGATTATGAAACAGGCGGCAGGCCGGACTGGTATGTATTATGTTTCTGAAAGATGGCTTGGCGGTATGCTGACTAATCTCAAAACAATACGTGCGAGCGTAAAGCGTCTTAAAGAGCTGGAAGAGTATCGCGAAAAAGGGACTCTTGACTTGTTGTCGAAAAAAGAAGCCGCTTCTTTGCGTCGCGAAATGGAAAAACTGCACAAAAACCTTGACGGCATTAAAGAAATGGATGGGTTGCCTGACTGCGTTTTTCTTGTTGATCCGAAAAAAGAACACCTTGCGGTCGCTGAAGCGCGCCGTTTGAATATTCCTGTGGTAGGGCTTGTTGATACAAACTGTGATCCCGATATGGTGGATTTGGTTATTCCGGGTAACGATGATGCGATACGTTCTGTTCAGGTGATTGTGTCCAGTATTGTTGAGGCTGTTATGCATGGCAAGGGACAGTTTGTTAAAGACCTCCCTGAGAAAGAAGCCGCTAAGGAAGATATGCCTCCTGAGCTGGGGCCTGTGCCGGGATCAAAAAAACCGGCGAAACCTGCTGTGGCATCCAAAAAAAGAGATTACAGAGAAAAAGCTGAAGTCTCTGAATAACATTCGTGAGATATAATTCTTAGATATAAATGTAAGGGATAGTAGATAATGAGCATTACAGCACAAGCAGTTAAAGAATTGCGTGATATTACCAACGCTGGAATGATGGATTGTAAAAAAGCTTTGACAGAGGCCGGTGGTGATATGGAGAAGGCGGTGGAGTTGCTCCGTAAGCGCGGAGTCGCCCTGGCTGAAAAGAAGAGTGGTCGGGCTACTAATCAGGGTCTGATCGATTCATATATACATCTGGGTAGTAAAGTCGGTGTTATGATTGAAGTGAACTGTGAAACCGATTTCGTTGCCCGTAATGAGGTTTTTCGGACGTTTGTTAAAGATCTGATGTTGCAGATTGCGTCTCTGTCCCCTATTTGCGTGGGCCCTGAAGACGTGCCCGCAAACCTGATAGAGAGAGAAAAAGATATCGCACGAGCTCAGATTGCAGGTAAGCCGGAAAATATCGTTGAGAAAATTGTTGAAGGGAAAGTTAATAAATATTTCGAGCAGGTATGTCTTCTTAAACAGCCGTTCGTCAAAGATGATAAAATGACAATAGAACAGTTGCTGAAGGCTAAAATAGCTGAAATCGGCGAAAATATAATCATACGCCGTTTCGTGCGCTATCAGCTCGGAGAGGAAGTGTAATTTGACTTCAGGCGGAGCTCGTCCTGCTTTTAAGCGTGTCTTATTGAAATTAAGCGGAGAAGTGCTTAAAGGTTCACAGTCCGCAGGAATTGATGTTTCGATCATTGAAAAACTTGCAGTTCAGATTAAAGAAGTAAATGATCTGGGTGTTGAATTAGCGCTCGTCGTAGGCGGAGGCAATATATTTCGCGGCATATCGGTTTCCGGTAATTCCGCTATAAATCGTGTGACCGGAGACTATATGGGGATGCTCGCTACAGCAATCAACGGTCTTGCGTTACAGAATGTCCTTGAACATTTTGGCGTGCCTGCGCGAGTATTGACCGCATTGGAAATGGGACAGCTTGTTGAGCCATTTATTTTAAGAAAAACTCTTGACTATTTGGCATCAAAAAAGGTAGTAATATTTGTCGCCGGTACTGGCAACCCGTTTTTCTCGACAGATACCGCCGCGGCGTTAAGAGCCAGTGAGATAGGCGCTGATGTAATCTTTAAGGCAACCAAAGTTGACGGGGTCTATTCTGCTGATCCGGCAAAAGATTCTAAAGCCGTGTTATATAAAGAGCTCACATACAGCGAAGTGCTGAACAAACAGTTAAAAGTTATGGACTCGACAGCCATATCGCTCTGTATGGATAACAGGATTCCCATTGCAGTGTTTAATATCAATAAAGAACATAATATCAAGAATGCAGTGCTTGGTAAAGATGTTGGGACAATAATCAGGGGGTAATATGCCGGTAAATAAACTTCTTGAAGATACAAAGCTGAGAATGGAAAAATCGGTAGATCATATACGTAGTGAACTGGCCGCTGTACGTACAAGTAAAGCATCGCCGGCTCTGGTTGAAAATATTATGGTAGAGTATTACGGGTCGCAGACCCGGTTGCGTGATCTGGCTGGAATATCTGTTCCTGAAGCGCGCCAGATACTTATACAGCCTTGGGACGTATCTGCTGTATCAGCGATTGAAAAAGCGATATTAAAGTCGACACTGGGCATAACGCCGAGTAATGACGGAAAAGTGATCAGGCTGGTGTTTCCGGAGCTGACACAGGAACGCCGCGAAGAGTTGCTGAAAGTGGCTAAAAAGATCGCTGAAGACGGTAAAATTGCAGTTCGGAACGTACGCCGTGAAGCGAACGAAGAACTCAAGGTTATGGAAAAAGCGAGCGAGATTACCGAAGATGATCGGTTTAAAGCTGAGAAAAGAGTTCAGACCAAAACTGATGATTTTATTCATAAGATCGATGAAGTTTTAAAAGATAAAGAAAAAGAAATTTTGACAATTTAATAAATATATATGAGCCGCTAGCTCATCCGGTAGAGCACCGGCCTTTTAAGCCGGGTGTGCCGAGTTCGAGTCTCGGGCGGCTCATTTTAATTGCTGAGTCAACTCATATTATATATAGAGCGACCCCATCGTCTAGTCGGCCTAGGACACAGGGTTTTCATCCCTGCAACAGGGGTTCGAATCCCCTTGGGGTCGCCATACTATTAAGCTCACTTCGCACATGCGGAGTGAGCTTTTTTGTTGCAGTGAATTGAAAATAACGATAAAAAGAAGATGTATACTCAAATATTACAGTGTGTTTGGTAAACAATCAGAATATGAGAACAAGGTATGAACGAAAATATTATGGGATTGATTCTGGTTTTCGCGGGATTGTTTTCGATTGCAGGTGCGGTGTTTGACTGGGACTGGTTCATGACGCATCGAAAAGCCCGCCTTTTGGTGAACCTGCTCTCCCGCACCGGGGCAAGAGTTTTCTACGCTGTTTTAGGGGTGATTATCTCTGTTATCAGGATATTAGTCATGCTTAATGTGTTTAAAACGGCTTGAATGTATTTTCGAAGCAGGACTGGTTGACAATTAATATTATCCTCGGTGATTGAAATTGTGATGTGCGAATCAAGCTGAGACATGTTTTTGAATCTTACTTTGATCGCAAAAAATCAAATCACACTTTAACCAGTTTGCCGATAGCAGTGCCCACCGCTTTGACCACTGTTTCCGACTTGTCGCTCAGAAAAGCCTGGCATGCTTGTTCTACTCCGGGAAGCACTTCCCAGCCGAAATCATGAATGCACACAATCGCGTTTGGCGATAATTTATTATACACTTTTTCGAAGCTGTCCATGATAGAACTGTAAAAATCGCCGTCGAAAAAAGCGAACGAAATTTTGTCCGGATACCTGTGGTCTGGAATCTCCTTAAACCATCCTTCATTTATGATAGGAATATCCAGCTTGGCTTCAGCGAAATTCGCCATCAGTTTTTCCTTTTCCGTTTTGCATCCGCCGGCAGTGAACTGGCGTTCCGTTTTGCTGATATCATAATTAGTTACTGAAGGCAGTCCCTGAAACGAATCGTAAACATACAGTTTTTTATCGCTCTTGTAATAATCAAGTAAGCGTCGTATGAACAATGATGTCGTCCCTTCGTTACAGCCGAGTTCCACCACATCACCCTCAACGTTGTTTTGCAGTGTGATTTCCAGTTGTTCAAGAATGAATCTCAGTTGATGTTTGTGAAGCATATCGGTGATGAGCGGGTAACTGTCTAGTAATTGATCAATGACGCTCTGATTCATTGTGTATCTCCCATTTTGATTGAATTAAATGAATAATGCTCGATAATCAAGCAAATAGTGTACCTGAATTTCGGAGGGGAATGATTATAACTTGCGTACTATACGGGAAGTATCTCCCGATTATTCATACAACTTCAGAGCACTCAAATGCTCAATACAGGAGTATTTTTTTGTTTTACTGAAAATGATTATTTTGTATAATGTTGATATAATAAAAGCACACTCGAATAGTAAAGTGGGTGTCCAAATGAGTTTAGTGACTTTTTTGAAAAAATAGTTGTTGAAGGAATCTATAATGTTGTCGGATATCGATCAGTTATTTGCTGATGCGCAGAAATGTAATCGGTGTTTTGCAGAGACTGAAATTCATGTGCCGTTGCCAGATCCCAAGAATGGCAAAAGTAATGTACTGATTATGTTTATAAATGAACGACCCGGTAGAGTAGGCACGGGCAAGTCAGGGTATGTTTCTTTTGAAAATGATGATCCTTCAGCTAACCATTTCAGAGATTGTTTTAAACAGTTAAAAATTTCACAGGAACGGGAAAAGGTATTTATAACAAACGCGTGTCTTTGTTACCCTGAAATAAATGATTATAAAGATACAACACCTAAAATCAGAGAAATAAGAAATTGCCATCATTGGTTACGCAAGCAAATTAGTATTGCATCTCCTAAGCTTATAGTGACGTTGGGTGGTACTGCGTTAAGATCAATGAAACTATTATTTCCTAACTCACAACAGCTCAAGGCTTACAGATTAAAAGACAATATCGGCTCTGTAATAAATGATACCACACCATGGATATATCCCCTTTATCATACCTCTAAGAGGGCTAGGTTACATCGCACTGCTGAAAAGCAAAAGCAGGATTGGCTGAAAATTAATACCATCCTAGATGAGTTAACGGCGGGCACATCGGGAAACAATTGATTTAATGATTTAACGATTTCTCAGGAACTTTTTGATAAGCGAGGGGATACACAGCATCAGTAAAATAAGTGTTGCGGGTTCGGGAACAGACGCGGATGTCAGTTCTCCGCTGAGATAGATATGCATATCTCCTGATTCATCAACCCAGTATTCGCCGATTTCGCGGTCAGAGTATGTGGTGGCAAAATAATACCACCGTTCGCCGTCGATATCGATATAATCGCTCTGTTCAGACCATAGCCCGAACAAATCGTCAATTTCCGATGTATTCCAGATTGAACCGTACGTTACTCCCGCATCGCGTATAGTGTACCATTCCACATCATTGAATGTGCCTGTAAGTGTGAGGGTATCTATAAAATTGAAATCATTGCCGCTGTTGCCTAAAGAGCTATGACGCAGAAAAAACAGTCGCCATCTTCAAGATAGACGGTAGTTGTGAAGGTTTTTACGGATAGATCCAGCGGGTCAGGAGAGGAGATAGAGCCAATCCCGGTGGAATTCATATAAAACAGTGTCTGTGTACCATTCGACCCGGCACCAGTATTCCTGTGTAGCGTATTCAGTTCCTCGCCGCCATTTGTTTTGTTACCATTCGGGGAATTGCCAGTACTGGGTATGATCGCTTCCCGCGCCGCGGTCAACAGTCAGGTAGCTCCATACATCGTTGTTGGAGTGTTCGTCGCCGTCAGGCTGAACAGTATCGCCCCAGCCGGTACGGTTGTAAAAATCCCAGACAATGGTTTGCGACGCAATGACAGGGGGAATCGCCATTGTGCTTAGAAAAATACTAATGATTATAATTTTAATCAGTCGCATTAGAAATGATCTCTTACTGCGTATGTTATTTGATCGTATATTATTATACCACAGATACCTGAGAAGCAAGACGGCCGATTATTGTGATTATTTTGTGTCGTCGTTTTGACATGCAATTTTTATCATGCTATAATTAAATAGTAATCATAATGTTATCGGGAATGTCCTATCGGTCATAGTCTATGTAGAATAAAATAATTCGAATAAAAGCAAACCTTTACGAAAAGGGAACTTAAAATGTCGGTTCATAAGGCGTTATCAATTGTTTGTGTAGGAATTTTATTCAGTATGGCGGTAAGCGCTGGCGCAAGTGAAGTCGAAATAGATTTCACTTATGTATCAGGAGGCGGCCTTAATCAAACTACGATGATAACTTCCGGTTCGGGTATTACAGGAAACGTAACATGGACTGCAACTTCAGTACCCTATCCTGCGGGAGACAGGTATCTCATGAATTACCTTATTGACGATATACTTGCTCAGGTATCAGGCAATTACTGGTTACCTGCTGCCAATGTAACTAATTTATTCATCGTATTTCCGGAATCTGTGTATATAACAAAAATACGGACATATAATTATATCGGGCCTGATTTTGGGCCCAGATGGTCTGAAAGCGACATATTGGTGTCTTCAGACGGATCTAATTATACTGAGGAGGGGATGGTTCGGCTGGATGGTTCGCCAGCTTATACAGACTATGTCGATATCGCTATTAATGATTATGTGAAGTCAATCGAATATCGTTATTATCGTCATGATCCTGCGGGTTATTATGCTATTAACGAAATAGAAATATATATGGATGCGGAGGCAGTTGTCGCCGTTCCTGAACCCACTTCAATTATGCTTCTCGGGTTGGGTGTCGCCGGATTGATGCGCAGAAAGATAAAGAAATAATTATCGAACTGAATTATTTGTAAAGCAAAAGCTCATTTCTCAATCGGGGAGTGAGCTTTTTTATTGTTGTTTGCCCGATCTGAAAAGAACAAACAGCGGGTTCTCGTGGACTATTTCAACATTTATGTTCATCGAAGCGTTTAAACGACGCAAATCCTTCTTCCGGCTAATGCAGTAGAACGGTTTTCCATTAAGCAGGAGCGAATTAAAGTTTTCATCAGGAATGTATGCGCCAATTTCATCTTCCTCTATATCCTCCTCGGCGTACTTAGGCTTAAGTTCACCTTTAAGCCCTACGAGCGTTACCGGATGTCCAAGATAATACTGCAGGTCATAAAAATGGGTTGGATTTCCGTAAATAAAGACGTGATCCGTACTTTTTAACATTGGTTTCAGGGTTTCCGCGAAATATTTCGTCGTATAGAGCTTATCTACCACATTATATAATCCATTATTAACCGGAATAAGTATGAAACACATCATGACCGCCAACGTATAAAATATACCGATAATAGATCGTTTTTTTAGATAAAACAGGCAGGCAAACGCCGAGGCGGCATAAATGCCTGAGGCAATCAGCAATTCGTTGCGAATAGGGAATTCAGCCTCAATCAAACCGAAAAAGAAAAGCGCAACAATCGTTGCCCCAACTGATATAGCAAACAGAATGATAATTCCCGCAAGGGTCTTGCGGTAAAAAGAGATGCTTGTCCGCAATTCGTCACTGAGTTTGCTCCATATGGTCCCAATGAGAATACAGAAAAAAGGCAGTGCAGGTACGCAGTAAGTCGGTAATTTTGTTTTCGATACGGAAAAAAACAGGATTATACCGCCGCCAGAGAACAGCAGGTATAGCAGTAAGTTTTTGTGGTCATTTTTAAATTTTGAAAAAAGCAGTTGCAATGGACCGATAAAAAATGTCCATGGAGTCAGAAGAAGCGGCGTGAGAACAAGATAAAAAAACCACGGCTGTTGATGTTCAAAATCATTTGATGTAAACCGTGACAGGTGCTCATGAACTATAAATAACCAAAGAAATTCAGGTTCCCGCTCTATAATATGAATGAGCCATGACCCGGCAATCACAGCAAAAATAAATAAGCCAAGCAGATGGTAGCGTTTCCGGGTCGATCCCTTAATGTTTCCGGTTGCTATCAGATGCAGGCAAATCGGAATGCCTGTCAGGAAAAAACAGGCGAGACCTTTTGTCAGAAAAGCCAGCGCCAGAGATGCATAAAACAGCGGGTAATATACCTTTTTGTGCTTTTTTTCTGTTAATCCGAGATAAAACAGGTATAACGATGAGATTATGAAAAACGAGAAAACCATATCAATGACCATAAACCTGCCGACCTGTATATACCAGAAGTTTACAACAAGCACCAGCGCGCTGAAAAATGCCGCTCGAAGGTCAACGACTTTTTTCACGAAGAAAAATGTCGCGATCACTCCGAACAACGCGAATAACGCGGGCATGAACCTGCCTGCAAACTCACTGATCCCGAAAATTTTAAATGAAATAATGGTTAGCCAGTAAAACAATACGGGTTTTGCAAGGTAATCAAGGTTATACAGGCGCGGCTCTACCCAATCATTACGGTCTATCATTTCGCAAGCGATTTGCGTATATCGCCCTTCATCAGGATTGTACAGAGGGCGAGCGCCCAGATGGTAGAATAACAGGAAAGAACCCAGTCCTGTTATGAGTAATAGACTCAGATATAGGTACTTATTAGTCAGAGATTTCATACAAATCCTTATGTTGGGATGAAAAAAATATCATATTAGACCGAAAATCTTTTGTCACGTTCAAAAATCAAAGATTATTATCTTATTAAGATACGTTAATTCAGGGTGAGCTTTTTATTTACGCTGATACGTGCTTCTGCTATTAATGAAAGTGGTTGTATAAATTTGAGAACGATGAAAAATTCACAACAGGCTTTCATTGCTGAAGCCTCGCAGAGGCTGTGGAAATCTTATCTCTATTCATTTTGAGATCACCACGTTGCTGACGCTTCTCGTGATGACCTGTTAAAAGAGAAACTTAGAGATTTTTTCAGAATCTATTGTGAGACACACGCATGTCTAAAAAAATCGGTTCCGTCATAGTTGCTTTGCTATGTATTACAGCGTCAGTGTTCTGTGTAGTGATGCACGTCTGGACGATTATAATCGCCTATTCCGCTTCAGGATGGCTGATCGCGGTGGCAGTTATGTTTTTTCCTGTGCTATCTGAGCTGTACTGGTTTTTCAGGCAGGGATTTTCCTTCGGGTTTGGCGTTCCATACTGCGTTTCCCTCATATCCTGCTTAATTCTGTTCTGTGTTGCCTCAGTGGCGGCTATTGTGTATACAGAAAGTCGAAAATAAGCTTATGTAACCTGATTATTACAAAGATTTATCCCCGTTTTCTCAGCAGTCCGGCGATAGCTGTTCCCAGCAGTACCAGAGATAACGGCTCAGGTACCATTGGCATAGATACCTCTGCGGTAGTGACAGTGCCGAACAGAGCAAAGTTTTCCGTTGACTGAGTATTCGGCCAGCCTGATATGTCCAGCTGGCTAAACGGCCAGACAGACAAATCCGGCGCTTCATTAGTCAGGTACTGATCCGATAAAGCGGTCATGGAGGTATCCACCAGTTGCCAGCGTATCGAATCAATTAATTGTATATCGTCGCTAAGCGGCTCACAGTCAACGCTCTGTACAACATAGTAGTCCTGCGAAGATCGGTCATTTCCTATTTGTATCAGCAAATCAACATTAGTCGTATTGGTTTTGAATACAAGCCCGTTGATGGTTACAATAATCCCGTTTGGCGGCGTGCTGTACACGTATGATGACTGGTTGGGGATGTGCGTCAGGGGTATCTGATCTGTGTCGTAGGTGTAACTGCCGTTGAACGGGTCACCCACTTGCACAGCGCCTTCGAGCAGGTTAAAAGGGTCATTGACATTATCTATGACGCCGCTGATGTTGACAGTGATGAGTTCCGCGTGAGCTGTTGCGGTCAAAATGAGCACAAAGAGGGTAATCAATAATCGTTTCACGGTAGCCTCCATTGATGATGCGTTTGTTTGTTGTAACGATTGGTGTTGGTATACAATTATCCTTATATAAATAATATAGCATATTTGTTGCATTTTGTAACAAAAATAATAAAATTGTAATGATTAAAAACAAATTACCTTTCGAAAGGAGGAAATATGTTTTGCCGGATGTTTGTTTCTAAAGAGATTAAAGCTGTTTTTACTGCACTTGATGAAATAGGTGAATTTAATGATCTTTTGTTTTATAACGATGTTAAACAACAAGTTGGAAAAATACTTATAAAGAATAATCGAGATTTTACCAGTATCATCAAAAGAGATGGTATCATACCCATTAGAACAGCCTATTCAATGATCAATAACGTATCCGGTGATATGCTAGAAACAGGGCGTTATCATTTTTACAGGGGTTCATTAGGTTCTATCGGTATTCAGCTATTAAAAATGTATGATATCTCAACTGATAAATTAATTGAATATGGAGAAATGGATAGTAAGCAGGCAACCAAACATAAAGAGGAAATGAGGAAAATAATTAAATCTATTGGATAATTTTATATTGTTTTATCACATCTTCCCTCGTCTGACAACAATTCCCGATACAATAGCAACAATCAGAGTCAGAATGGTTAGTGGCTCAGGCACAGCGGGTTCAGGCTCAGGTGGATTGATGAGCGTCCCGGTAATAGTGGCATAGTTGACCTTCTGTGTACCGAAAAAGCCGTTTATAGTTCCGTCTGTCACAGCTTTAAAATCAAAGAAAAGACGGAGTTCAGTCAACGGGTCGGTATTTGTGAACGTTTTCCTCAATGTTCCGTTCCAGTAAACATTGACTGTCCCATTTACCCTTGTTACCTCAACGTTCGCAGTCCCGGAAAAAGGAAAATCATGATCGGTTATTACTGATGTACTGCCTACCGGGTATATTTCAAAATTACCCTGAGAAGTGATCCATACATCACGATATCCAACTTGAACAATGCCCGGCAAAATAAACATAAATTCATCGCTCGCGGCATTAGATGCGTTCTGATTCCATACGAGCTGTGACGTAAAAGAAAAGTCCGATAAACCATCGAACGTTTGACTAAGCCGGACAGATGAATGGTCAAGCTGGGGATTAGATGAATACGTTACGGGATATATATTGGTTACCGTTATATATCCGCCGCTCACGGAGTATTGCCAGTAAGGCGATTTGATGTTTCCCAAATATTCGATAGTCCATGCGGGATCAATAGCCGTACCGTTAAACTGATCGTCAAGAACGGTATCAGCCTCCAGCGCGGCACAGGACAATAACCCCATTACACAAATGATTACGTAATATAACAGAATTCTTTTTAAACGCATAAACGTCTCCTTATGTAAGAATATATCACATAATATGACAAAGCGCAAATTGAAAACTTAATATTAGGCAGTTATGGTAATACAATTAATAAAGAAAATAGATTGCGTGAAAGATGTTTTTCATCATGATGGGGAGCAATGAAAAGTCACAAAAAACTGTCATTGCTCTGCCCCTAAGGGGCTGTGGCAATCTC
>QZJZ01000053.1 GCA_003599815.1 Candidatus Auribacter fodinae | reverse complement strand
CAGAACGATTCGTTTTACCCGCGCCATTTCTGGGATAAAATGGTCTTGCTTGCCACATGGAAAGGCGGCGTGCTCGGCCATTACATTGACATGCTTCCCGATTTTTACGGCTCCCTGCCGGTACGAGATCTCGGCCTGATCGCGTCCGAAGGGCGGATGAGTATTCCGCATCACGATCAGGGAGCGGACGGCGTGCTGGATATAGCAAGCCACTTTTTTGAATTTATCCCTGAAGAAGAGTACGAAACGGAAAACCCCCGCACATTGCTCTGCCATGAACTGGAAAAAGGAAGAAAATATTATCTTATATTAACCAACTCGGCAGGTTATTTCCGTTACGATATAAACGATCTTATCGAGGTGACAGATTTTTTTGAACAAACACCCGTAATTCATTTTCTCAATAAAGGGAAACATATTTCCTCGCTGACTGGAGAAAAGGTATCGGAACATCAGGTTGCCAGCGCACTGAGAAACACATTACAGGAACTGGGTATATCTCTTAACTTGTTTACCGTATGCCCGCGCTGGGATGAAGTTACCGCGCATTATGATATTCTGGTAGAAAATGACGCTTGGCTGGATCAAGTTGATACATCGGACTTTATCACTATTTTTGATACGTCATTGCAGTCATTGAACCTTGAATATAAAGCAAAACGCGATTCTCAGCGGCTGGGGCCGCCGAGGCTTTGTGTTGTGAGTAAAGGTACATTTGCGAAAATACGTGAGGAGAAACACACTCAGAGCCAGGGCAGGACGGAACAATATAAACATGTGTACCTGAACCCGACTGTTGATTATTATCAGAATTTTACTATTTTAAAGGAAATAAAAACCTCTGACGAACGTCAAACTACATCGAGGTAAACGAATGAAAATTATGCAGGACAACATAGAGTATGAAGTTTTCAATCCGGTACAGCGAGTACTGAAGAAGTGCGTTTTCAATCCGATCATCAACTATGTAATACCGGCTCCTATGATGAAGCGGATGCTGGAAAACAGCAAAAGCGACCTTGCCCATGAATCGCTTCGTGCGGCAGGGAGCTGGAAATGCATGCAGCTCAGTTATGACAACCTTCCGCCCAAAGATTTTATCGATAAATGCGTGCTGGAACTTGGTTCGTTCCCCGCAGGACTGCGGAACAGGAAAAAATTGTCTGTAAAAATGATGGTTGAACTGCTGAACAGGTACAAAGGGAAAGAGCATATCATTGTAGTCGGTATCGGCAGTGGAAGGGCTGACAACGCGCTCGAAGCCATAAAAGCGTCCGGATTGAAAAATGTCAAAGGCTACTTTTTCGATCTGGATGACGATGCCATGGAACCGGGCAGAAAACTGGCCGCGTCTCTTGGGCTCAGCAAGAATATCTCGTATGTCAAGGCTGATGCCATAACGATAAAAGAGCACCTGCCTGAAAACGCAGATATGCTGAAGTTAATCGGAATTATAGAGTATCTTTCAGATGAGCAAATCGCTACCCTGTTGAAAGTCGGTTTCGCGAATCTGAATAAGGGGGGAACCGTGCTGACCCACGCTATTGAACCGGCACACGGCATCACCCCGTTTTTAAAACGGATATTCAAACTGGATCTTATTTACCGCACTCCTGAACAAGTACAAAAATTGCTCACAGGCGCCGGATTTGAAATCCTTGAAGTGAAACCGGAGCCGCTGAACATTTATACGCTGGTCACTGCGGTAAAAAGGTAATATGTTTTTAGCAGATCGTTATAAGGAGATTATATATGAAATCAATCAGGATAATTATTCTTTTAGCTCTGGCAGTACTATTCACATTCACACACAACGCCACTGTATCAGCCAGCGAGGTTGACCCTTTTCCAATGCTTCAGGAAGCGAAGGAAAAGTTCGACCAGCTCAACGATTATACTGCTTACTTTATCAAACAACAGAAGATTGGCGACAAGATTCATGACCGTGAAATGATGTTTATGAAGTTCAAAAAACCATTTTGCATTTATTATAAATGGGAAATTGGCGAAAAAGGAAAAGAAGTTATTTTTGTCGAAGGAAAAAACAACAACAAACTGATCGGGCATCCCGGAGGAGCCATAGGCCTTTTTCCCGTATCGAAATGGCTGTCGCCCAACGATCCTTTAGCCATGAAAGGCAACAAGCACCCCATCACCCGCTCAGGGATAGGAAATATGCTGGGAAGCCTGATAGAAGTGTTTGAACTTGCCCGTGCCAATAACGATTTACAGACATATTACATGGGTGTTGAAGCCCTTGACGGCAGGCCGACTCATGTGGTTGTCCGGCGTTTGCCGAAAAAGGATATATACCCTTCATACCTGACATTTATCTATTTTGACCTTGAAACCAAGCTCCCGATCCGCGTCGTCTCATTTGACTGGGACTACAAACTGATTGACTTCTATTATTATAAAGATCTGAAAGTCAACCAGTCGCTTACCGATAACGATTTCAACCCCGGCAACAGCGAATACCGCTTTGGCCTGTTGAAATTTTAACACCATGCGCGCTATTTTTTTTATCTTCAGCGTTCTGGTATGTTCATGTCTGTTCTGCTATGCCGCGGCGGAGGAAACACAAGAGGTTGGCCCTGACCTGTGGAATATGCTTGAACTCAGCCGGTCTTCTTACTCATCCATAACAAGTTATTCATGTACGACGGCGAGGTTTATCAATTCTCCTGAACAGGAAATACAGTCTACACTGCCGTTGTTTCAGGTTTCTTTCCAAAAAAAAGACAATTTTTTTCTTTCATTTCAGGACGACGGCAAAACCAATGAATTCGTTTTCATGGAAGCGCCCGATCACAGGATATTTATGTACCCGAAACAATTTGAGATTTCGGGCAACGGCTCTTTTCTGTTAGGCGATAGCGTCATATCTATTCCACAGGTTGTGCCGAGCGTATTGTACGAGACAATTATGCCGGTACTCATACAAAACAAAGATAGTGTCAATTGGACGTGCACGAGCGAGGAACATGTTGCCGGAGAGGCTGTTGTTGCCTTCAATGTGGAGTTTGCGTCACCTGTTATGGTGTCTAACTATTCCGTGTCAAGAATAGGGCTATCTCTTCGTGAAAATGACGGTTTCCCGCTGACTGTGGAATACTACATTGATGGAGGCAAAACCGTTGAGGTTACCACTTTTTCCGGCATAAAAACAAATGTAGCCGGACAGAAAGAATTTTTCGACTCGATAATTCATAAAAAGAGCAGGGATCAGGATGTTGAAGTTCATTACGCAGTTATGTTCGACGAAGAGCGGCGCAACGATCAGGATTTTCTCAAATCTTTTATCCTGAATCTGGTACAGCTTGGCATGGAGCGCTACTCACGTCTTGACGATTATTCCGCCACATTCACACGCCGGGAATTTGTTAATGACAAGCTTCAGCCGGAAGAGACATTTTTAATAAAATTCAGGAAACCCTTTGACCTCTATATGAAATGGACCGGGGGCCCGAATAAAGGATGGGAACTGCTCTATGCGCGTGGCAAGTATAACAACAAAGTCATTGTCCATGTGACGGGGTTAGCGAACCTTTTCCTGCCCACGCTGGAACTCGATCCGACAGGCGGGCTTGCCATGATGAATAACCGCCATTCCATCCTTGAATTCGGTATCGGGTACACTATGGAACAATATTACCGCGACATCAAAACCGCCATCGCGAAAAACGATATAACCCTGGAATACCTCGGGGAAGAAATGGTTGACAACCGTCCCTGCTGGATAATTCAGGCACAGCTTCCTGATAATGAAACCTACTATTGCACGAGATCGGTCATGTATTTCGATCAGGAATACCTTTTACCCGCAAAAATGTATTTTTACGACCTTGACAATAACAAAAAAGAACAGCTTATTGAGCACTATGTATACACGGATATCGTTTTTAATAAGGGGTTTACAAATAAAGATTTCGACAGGAAAAACAAGGAGTACCAATTCTAGGAATGCAGTTAAAGAAACTCACCATATATCGTGTGCGTATTCCCTTTAAACAATCATTCAAACACGCCAGCGCGGAACGTTTTTTCGCTGAGAACCTGATTGTTCGGTGCGAGAGTTCCGACGGTATTGCCGGATGGGGAGAAACCATTGCCCGTGAATATGTTACCGGAGAATCAACGGAATCGGTAATAGAGCGGTATAAAGCTGTTCCTGCCAGAATCTGGCAAACGCCGATAGTGCATCCGACCGATATTGAAATAGTGCTGGATAAAGCAGGGCTGAAAGACAGCCATGTCGCCCGGTGCGGTATTGAGATCGCCCTTCTTGACATGCTGTCAGCCGCTATGGCTAAACCGTTATACGAATATCTCAATACCAGCTGGCCTGAACTGGCAAAAGTATGTAACAGGGGCCCGTTCTGGTATGGAGGCGCGATAGGGCTGGCATCTCCTTTGAAAACAGCGGTCAGCGCGTTAAAAATGAAACTGTACCGTTTCAAAAAAGTGAAGCTTAAACTGGAAAAGAATCTCAAGCAGGATCAGATGCGCCTGAAAATTGTCCGTGCGATACTCGGTTCCAAAATAGACCTTCGTGTCGATGCAAATGAAGCATGGGATATGAATTACGCTGACGCCATAGTGCCCGCATTGCGCGCGGCAGGCGTAAGCTCCGTTGAACAGCCGTTCCCGAAAGATAACGTTGATTTGAATGCGCTGTTCCGGTCAAAACACCGTTTTTCTGTTATACTGGACGAATCGGCGTGCAGTCTTGCTGATGCACAGCGGGCATCACAGAAAAATTACGCTGACGTACTGTGCATAAAACTGCCTAAAACGGGCGGTTTTTTTAACGCCTTATCCATGATAGATTTCGCGCAGAAAAACAACATGTTTATCCAGTTGAGCTGTCAGGTCGGCGAGTCCGCTATTCTCTCGGCGGCTGGGCGTCATTTGGCGGCGTTATGCGGGAATATCCGCTACCTTGAAGGTTCTTTTGACCGCTATCTCCTTAAGGATAACGTATCTCGTGAGGATATCAGTTTCGGATTCGGCGGAAAAGCGGAGATTCTCACACAACCGGGGCTCGGTATTACCGTTGATACCGGAAAAGTTGAAGAACTGGCTACTGAAACGATAGCCATTATTTCCTGATACTATGTCAACTATTTCAGAATACACACTCACGGTGCACTCATTTGACGGGTACCCTTTATCATGCAGAGTATTCCAGCCGGAAAAGGGAAACGGCAGAACTATATTCTGCCTTCATGGGGTACAAAGCCACAGCGGATGGTATCTTGAGTCGTCACGCATTTTGGCTCGAGCGGGGTTCAGGGTTCTGTTTCCCGACCGTCGCGGCTCAGGCAGAAACACCGCCGCCCGTGGCGACCTTGCCTCATGGAAACACCTTATTCTGGACATTGAGCAGGTGCTGAAAGAGTTTTCGTGCCCTGCGCACGTCAGTATACTGGCTATTTCATGGAGCGGCAAGCTGGCGCCTCTTCTTGCGGCAAAACAGTATCCATGGCTGGATAAAATGGTGCTTGTCACACCCGGTATAATCCCGCAGGTGTGTCCCGGCGTTATGTCAAAGCTCAGAACAGCCATCGGGATGCTTACAACGCCCTCAAAACCTGCCTTGCCTGTGCCAATACCCGGCCCTGACTATTTTACCGGCTCTCCTTATTATCAGTCATTTATCGATAATGATGCTGACACCCTGCGAACCTGCACTCCGCGTTTTTTCCTGCAGACCCGTGCGCTTGACACACTGTGCAAAAAAGCCCTGCCTGTGCCGGATGTACCCGCTTTGATGTTGCTTGCAGTAAATGACCGGATTATTGACAACAACGGGACTATCAGATATTTCAGCCGTGTTTTCCCTCATCCCGGTAGCGTCATAAAAGAATACCCGTTGTGTGAACACACTCTGGAATTCGATAACCGTTCTTTTGAATTCATAAACGATATCATCAGTTTTCTGGGATAAGCCCGTTTTCTTTCAGGTAGGCAAAAAACGATTCCGCAAAGGCGTCAAGTTCCATATGGAACGTATAGGCGGCATCCGCATCCTGAGCTGTGGCGTCTCGGTTGACGATAACCAGCGAACCGCCGTTACGGGTTACCATACGGGGAATTTCTGCCGCGGGGTACACCACAAGCGACGTGCCGAGCACCAGACAGCAATCCGCCTGTTCCGCTTCAGCGCACGCCGCGGAAAGAACGCTCTGGTTGAGCAGTTCGCCGAAAAAGATGATGCCGGGTTTTATCACTGCCCCGCACTCGTCACAGAACGGCACGGCGGTTGAGCTGATCCGCCTCACCATATCGTCGAACGAATAGTCCTTATAGCATCGTGTGCAATAGCTCACCTGAGGGCTTCCATGCAGTTCAAGCACATCCGTAGTTCCTGAACGCTGGTGAAGCATGTCTATGTTCTGTGTGATTATACGCCGCAGGTACCTGTGTTTCTGCAATAAACTCAACAGGCGGTGAACAATGTTCGGGCTGGTTTCATAAAACATTTGGAATATGAACTCTCTGGCGAACTCATAAAAATAGTGCGGTTCCGCAAGAAAACAGTCGATACGAAAAATTTTGTCCGCGTCGTAACGGTTCCATAACCCGGTATTCTGACTGCGAAAATCCGGAATACCGCTTAACGTGCTGATCCCCGCTCCGGTCAGGCAAATGGCATGACCGGATGATGTAATCAACTGAAACGCGTCACACAGTTTTTGGTTCATTCACCGCCGTACAGGTATCGTTGTTTTCAACATACAGGGTCTGAGTCGGGTATGCGAATTCTATACCCTGCTCTTTAAATTTTTCCTTAATGGCAAAATTTATCGACTGCTGAATGTCCATGTATTTATTATAGTCACTGGCAAGAACATAATACACAACCTCAATTATCAGGTTAAAATCGCCGAACGCGGAGAAGTGAGCCCTGTCGAATCTGGTGTCAGGGGTATTGACTATAATATTTTTGATTATTTCAGGGATTTTTTTCATAACGTCCAAATCAGTCTGGTACACGACACCGAGTTTAAAAAGCACCCTGCGCTCTTCCATCCGTTTATAGTTGCGCAGTCTCGCGTTGGTCAGGTCTTTGTTGGAGAATACAAGCTGTTCTCCGCTTAAACTGCGGATACGTGTCGTTTTTATGCCGATATGCTCTATCGAGCCGAGATAATCATCAATAATGATAAAATCTCCCACATGGAACGGTTGGTCAAACAGTATGGCGAAGTAGCAGAACAGGTCTTCAAGTATTGCTTGGCTCGCGAGAGCTATTGCCACACCGCCGATGCCAAGGCTGGCGATGATGGTTTTTATCTGAAACCCGAGGTTGTCCAGCAGGAATACAATACATATGCCCCATACAATGATCCTGACTGCGGGAAGGATTCCTTTGATAAAACTCTCGCGCTGTTGAGGGTCAATATGTTTAAACGCCTGCTTCATAAGGTAATATCGTATAACAGCAACGACAAATAATCCCATATAGAGCGTAAACAGCGCCAATGACGACACTTTTATCACCCACCGCATGCCTTGATGCAGTTCCAGCCCGCTCAATGCGAGAATGATAAGCCCAATGTACAGCATCGGCACCACTGTCTTGTTAAAAACAGTCAGCAGGAAGTTGTTAAAACCACTTTTCGTTTTGTCGACAATCTTTTGCAGGTAGTTCATTGACAGGCGTCTGACAATTTTCAAACATACAACTCCCACTATCAGCATAACGAGAGCTATACAGTAATCACGAACAGCATTGTTCAGAATAACGGCATCCAGAATTTCATTCATTGGTCTCTCCTCTAAACGTCGGCGGTTTCCTTATTAAACCAGATTATCACTGTTTTTGACAATACCTTTCCATTCAAATCATAATAATCCTTGCATTCTATGATTAATTTTTCCACAATGATTTTCAGGATAAGGGAGGCGATATGAACATAAATCTTTTTCGTTTTATCAAAAGTGAGTTTCATGAATTTGTATACACGGTCCGTGACGATTGCAGGCATATCGCATCAAAACTTCTGATCGGCATCGTGATAATCGGTATTGTTCTGCGCATTATTGCCTTTGGCGGACATACGGTTATACATATAGACGAAGCGTTGTACTCCAACTGGGCCGCCAGTATCGGGCATAACCACAAACTGCTGTTTACCATATCAGGCGTAGATAAACCGCCGCTGTTTTACTACCTTGTGGGTGCATCTATGTTTCTGTTCGGCCCTAACGATCAGGCGGCGAAACTGCCCGGGCTGGCTATCGGCAGTCTTACCATAATGCTCGGCGCGCTTATCGCTTACGCTTTACTGCGCAGGAAAGACGCCTCGTTATGGACAGCGTTTTTCTTTGCGCTTTCACCGTTTGAAATAGCTTACGGCCCAACCGTATTTGCGGATGCGTCCTGTATGTTTTTCGCGCTGGCGGCTGTATACGCCATTTTAGCGCGCCTGCCCATAATGTCCGGTTTGTTTTTCGGGCTGAGCATTATCACCAAGCAGTCTGCGATTTATTTTCTACCACTGTACGCGATACTCTACATCATTCGATTCAGGATGCGGTTATATCCCTTAAAAGGAGTTCTTGCCGGTGTGCTGTACCCGCTTGTGCCCACACTGATATGGGCACTGCTTATCGCCGACCGGGGGCTGGGTGTTTTCTTTGGTATCTGCAAACAGGAATTTTTTTCAAAGGGCGAGGGTATCTCTCTGTTCAAATGGCTCGCTTTTGCGCAATATATCACCGGCAACTGGCTTACTTTTATCCTGTCGCTGGCGGCGATTATAGGAGCGCTGGTATTTTACGGGTACGACCTTGCCCGCAAACGGTCGGAGAGCGATCCTGACCGGTATTGCGAACTGATTGCGATGCTGTTGTTTGTTATAGGGTATACTGCAATGATCTCAGTGTTACAGTACCCTTTATATTCACGCTACGTGAGTGTAATATCCGGCATATACCTTGTTTTATTCGGGATAGGCGTATCAATAGTGTTCAGGGAACTGCTTGCCCGCGCACGGTATTACAGCGGAAAAAAGGTATACATATTCCTGCGGCTTGGGATTGTTGCCGCCATAGTGTACTGGCTGTTTGCCGTTCCTGACAATCTTGCCAATTTTCCTGATGGGACACAATATCAGGAAATGGAAACTGTTCTGCCATGCGTGTCCTACATTAAGAATCATGGATACCCTGCCGCGATTTTTTATACTGAGAATCTCTGGCCTTTTATTCCATGGTATGTTTACGACGATCATAAGCAGGATAAAGTGTACCGCCGCCCAGTCCAGTTCAAAACCGCATCAGGGATACACGACCTTGCCCAACGCATGGCAAAAGATCAGGAAGAGCTTGAAGACAAAAAGATATATTTCATCATAGACCCCCGTAAAGACTCCGAAGCGTTCGACCTGCTCGAACAGGAGCTGGGGTTTTCACTTGCGGCTGAATGTGTTTTCACCGCTCAGCCTACCAGACAAGGCCGTCCGTCATATATGGTTTACCGGATTGATAATCTGGCTTTAAAGCCTTTTGCTGAACAATAAGTTAAGAGTGCTGAAAAAGTTTCTTCGTTTCGCTTTTAAGATGTCACCACGAGGAATCGCCATCGCCGTGGTGATCGCATTGTGCAACACAATGAAGAAGATGAGATTGCCACAGCCCCTTTGGGGCTTCGCAATGACATTCTTTTGTGATTTTTCATTGCTCCCGATTTTGGATTTTGTTCTTACTGCTGAAGCGTTTCAATGTAGGTATGATAGAGCTTTAAAACACGGTCTTTTTCCTGATAGGTCCGTTTCAGGGTGACAGTGTTTTTATATAAATCCATATGCGCTTTTATAAGCTGTGCAAAAGTGCGTCTCACTTCAGCGTTATGTTGTTTAAGGCTTTCGTCATCAGGATACTGATTCGTTTTATCATCCAATTCCCGTATAACCAGAAGCATTTCTTTTTTAAGAGAGTTCAAAGTATATTCATACGCAAGCCCTTCACGCGTTTCTTCCAGTTCTTCCAACTGTTCTGTATCACCATCGGATAAGGCGGCGACAATCTTTTCCAGAGTGTCAATTTCCTGTTTTTTTACCCTGACCATCTCAGACTGAATACTTTCCAACTGCTGTCCTGAAATCGTTTTTTCCTGCATTTCTGATTCGAGAAAAGCGATAATTTCTTTTGCCTGCTCAATTTCAGACTGGATACCTGTTATATACGCGGCATTTTCAGGACTGATGCCCTGAGGTGCGGATTCCTCAGCGGCTAAGAAACCGCCATTCACCAGCAGTATTGAAAAAATCACCATAAGCAGAGCCCTGATATCCTTCATAATAAATCACCTTGTATCATATACTCATATCCTCATATGTTCATACATTGAAACGGTACAGAATAATGTCGCCGTCTTTAACGATATAATCTTTGCCTTCGAGGCGCATATGCCCGTGTTCCTTTGCGCCGTGTTCGCCTTTATATGCAATAAAATCATTGTACGCGATTACTTCAGCGGCTATAAATCCCCGCTCAAAATCGGTGTGGATTTTTCCTGCCGCGTGCGGGGCTGTTGTGCCCTCAGGTATTGTCCATGCGCGCAGTTCATTTTTGTTGGCGGTAAAGTACGTTACCAGTTTCAGTGCCCGAAACGCTTCGTGAATAAGGGAATGCAGGCCCAACTGTTCAATACCCAGATCCGCGAGAAACTCTTTTTGTTCGTCTACGTTCAGGGCGATCAGTTCTTCTTCCAGTTTGCCGCACATAGCTACTACGGGGGTATCGGTTTTCCGGGCGCACTCGATTACCTTGTCCCGCATAGTCCGGTCATCATCATTTTCTGAGATATTAAGGACATATATCACCGGTTTGGCAGATAATAACTTCAATTCCCTGACAACATCGAGCTGAAAAGAGTGAAGCTCGGTAAACCGCAATTGTGTGCAGTTATTCAGGATTTCCAGTATTTCCTCAGCCGCTTCAATGAGTTTTCGTGAGTGCGCATCGCCGGATTTAGCGAGTTTGGAGCATCGTTCGCGGTAACGGTGAACGAGTTCTATGTCTTTAAGCACGATTTCGGTCTCAATAATCTCAATATCGCGCAGAGGGTCAACTTCCCCCTCGACGTGCACCACATCGCCGCAGAGAAAAGAACGAACTACGTGCGCCAGAGCGTCAACTTCGGCGACATGCGACAGAAACTGGTTGCCCAGCCCTTCGCCCTTATGCGCTCCGCGTACAAGCCCGGCGATATCAACAAATTCTATGGCGGCAGGAACAACTTTTCCGGTGTGCACATATTGTTTTATAGTGTCAAGCCGGTTGTCCGGTATAACGACCTGCCCTATGTTCGGTTTTATGGTACAGAACGGATAATTGCTCGCTTCAGCTTTCAGTGCGGTCAATGCGTTAAATATGGTCGATTTGCCGACGTTAGGCAACCCCAGTATACCGCATTTCAGGCTCATTGCAGATCGTCTCCGTTGGATTTATTCAGATTAATATTAACAAAGACAATTTTACCCGCCCGCACCGGCAATGTAAGAAGTATCGGGTCGTAGCCACGGGCGCGAATAGCGAAATCCATACTGATTTCTTCAGGTTTATCCTCAAAAAAGATTGATTCCTTATATGATCCTACTATGACGTAGGTCAGGTTATCCGCGTTAAAGAATTTTCCCTGAATATCAATATTGATCGGTTTGTTTTCTATGCGGACATCCAGTTCCTTAATAAAAGTAGGGAGCAAACCGCCCAGCAGGCTTTCACGCCGTTCGGCAATCTGCTGTTCTGTTTCCGCGCCGGCGGTAATATGGCGGAATGTAAATTCAAACATGAACTGGCGGAGATAGATATCATTTTCGCTGATCTGTTTTTCTAGCTGCTTGAAATCTTTATACATAAAAGGAATCAGGTAGTCGAGTACAGGATGCCCGGGTTCCATATATGCGGAGCCGGGATGTGTGGGGCCCAGCCCCCAGAATGTTTTCACCGGAAAATGGTGTACTTCCAACGGAACGACATACTGTTCAGGCAATACCTCCATTTTCACCATAATCGGTTCCGATGATTTTTGAGCATTGGGCTTTTGCTCAATATTCAGTTCAACCAGCCCATGCCCGCTGATATGAGCGCTCGGCTGGTCAACCAGCCCATCGCCCTGTTCCTCATTTGCGCCGACAACAAACAGGGTATTTTCCTTTGAGATCGGATATCCCGGAATTTTGCTTTCGCGCACAAGATTACTGATTTTCCGGGTATGGTGGAAACTGCCGAGGCGGGTATCTTTTATCTGATTAACGCCTTTGACCACCATCTGCCCGAACTTAACTGTCTGGAGCAGGTCGTAACCGGCATTGGCATGCGGTGACCCGAATATCGACCCTGATGTGGAAAAATACATGAAGTTGATTTCCCGAACGTTGCGAAGCAGGGAATAATCCTGCATAAATTTCACCGCGCGCTGTTTCTCTTCAGGCTCTTGACGGCACTTTAAACCGTATTCACGTATTTTCGGATATTTTTTCGGATATTTTCCTGTTTCCGGCGGGTCGAATTGCAGTACATTAGGAAATAGTGTGGACGGGTCTATCAGGTATTCGACGAAATTAGTATATTTTTGCTCAACCTGTTCTTTTGTCCGGTCATAAAAGAGGCGCAGGTCGGGGTCGCGTTCGAAATCGCGTTCACGCTGTACCTGAATGTTTTTGATAAGCGTAAAATTGTCCATGGCAAACATGACGGACAAAAATTCAGGATCTTTTAGAAGCGCTTCCCACTCAGCTCCAAATTCCTCAAGATAATCCATATACTGCCTGCGGAAATAATGCAGTTGCCGCACAAACCCATATGAGACCACAGTTCCCTGGCTGTACATGAACATGATCACGTCTTTTACCGGAGGAAGCCCTTCTTTAGCGCGGCGTTCCTGCTCGAATTTTATCGTCCGCACAATTGTCGGTATAACCCGTGTTGTAGCAATGGAATAGTTGTCCGATGCCAGATCCGCGACCATTCTCAGCGGGTAGTCGTCAGAGTCATATACCATGCAATAATAAGGGATACCCCATGATTCGAGAATATTCCCCAATTCGCCAAAATGGCCTTCCTGAGGAATAGTCACCCCCGGAACCCGGAACCCGGGTATGCCAATAACAAGCGGAAGCGAATCGGGATTCGCCGCCATATATTCTTTAATACGCTTTAATTGTTGTTGTTCTTTTGATTCTTTCGCCTGTACGGCAAATGGTTGAAGAATAATATAGACTGAGATAAGCAGAAAAATAGTTCTGCGGGCAGGTTTAAAAATTCGTTTCACGGTGCTCCTTTCCATTTCTGGCAACATGAGGATGAAATTCCTTTATTACTTGTATAACTTCTTCCGGTTCCTCAACCAGCGTAAACAGGTCGAGGTCTTCTTTGTCAATTTTTCCTTCGCCGTACATCACTGTTTTTATCCAATCCAGCATGCCGTGCCAGTACTCCTTACCTACCAGAACAACAGGAAATTTGGCGATACGTTTGGTTTGTATGAGTGTTAAAGACTCAAACAGCTCATCAAGGGTACCATATCCGCCGGGTAATATTATAAATGCTTTCGCGTATTTTACAAACATTACTTTTCGGACAAAAAAATAGCGGAATTCAAGCAGTTTATTAATGAACGGATTGGGTTTTTGCTCACGGGGCAGGTGAATATTCAGCCCGACGGAAATACCTTTAGCTTCAAAAGCGCCTTTGTTTCCTGCTTCCATAATACCGGGGCCGCCTCCGGTAATGACTCCAAACCCGTTTTCGACGAGAAGTTTCGCTATCTCAACCGCTTTTTTATAATACGGATCTGACGGAGGTGTAACAGCCGATCCGAAAACCGATACCGCAGGCCCGAGGTTCATAAACAGCTCGAATCCATCGACAAATTCGGACATTATCCTGAAAACACGCCATAAATCGTCATTGCTGTTGATATTGTTGTAACCATTGCTCATGAGAATACTCCTTTGCTTTTTTCATAAGACATAATTAGATACATTTCAGAGGGGAAAAGTTTGTTTAAAAAGATGCCTGTATCATACTAATGCTATATTACCTGTAAATAAAACTCTTCGCGCGCGTTTCGCTCTTTTTCAAAGACCGGAACCGCATCCGATTCATAATGAATCAAATCAAGCCCGAGTTTGGTATGCGCCCCGTCATTCTGGCTGATTGACCATGCGACCGTACCTTGAGCAAAAAACACCGCGCCGGAGAATACCAGACGCACTTCAATAAGTAACGGTGTCCCTTTTTTAAACACATCGTCTGACATGGATTGTTGTTGATGTAATTTTAAACATAACCCTTTTTTTGAGACATTACACAGACACGCGAGCCCATCGAATAACTGCTGGGTTTCCATGTTTACAATCCGATTGTTTAATGTTAGTGAAATAGGATATCTTGGATGTTCACGCCTGTCTATAGCAGAACCGCGCGCTTTGCCTGAGCTGTACACCATTTGCAGACTCCCTCCTGTTTAATAATGTCAAATCGTAAGATTGTATGTTTTTGCGTCACAGAGTGGGTTGTATCTGTGACGCACATGCATAAAGCAAAAAACATACTCATTTATGACAATATTTGTTTACAAGAGAAAAGAATAACAAAAAACTAAACATTAAAACGGAATTCTATCATATCTCCATCTTTAACAACGTATTCCTTACCCTCAAGACGGACGAGTCCTTTTGAGCGGGCGGACTGATAACTGTCCCCGCATGCACGATAATCACTATACGAAAGTACTTCAGCCCTGATAAACCCGCGGGCAATATCGGAATGGATTTTTCCCGCCGCTTCACGCGCTGTGCAGGTGGACGTGATTTCCCATGCGCGCACTTCGTCAGGGCCGACGGTAAAAAATACACAGCGGTTAAGGAGCGAAAACGACATTTTGATAAACTTGCTCAGCGCAGGCTCATCGATTTTCAGATCTTCCAGAAACAGCGCGCGGTCTTCTTCCGGCAACTGTGCTATTTCCATTTCCAGATTCCCGCTCAATATAATGTAGGGGATACCGGCGTTCTCCAGATACGCCTTAGCTGACTGCAAATCAACGGTTTTGTCAGGCGTCTCACCCGTATTGAAAATATATAGTACCGGTTTGAGAGTCAGAAACTGAAATCCCCGGAATACCTTTTCGCCTTCGCTATCCAGAGGGTATGTGCGCAACGGTTTTTCATCCTCAAGGTGCTTCTGGAACTCAAACAGGTAATCGCGTTCCTTGACAGCGTCCTTGTTATTGCGTTTGATGTCTTTTTCCAGCCGTTCCAGCCGTGTTTCGATAAGTGCGAGATCTTCCAGCAGAAACTCGCTCTGGAGCTGTTCCACATCGCCCAGCGGATTGATCCTGTCCAGCGGGTGCGGTACCGCTTCATCCCTGAACGCGCGTATTACCACAGCGAGCATATCCAGCCCGCGGATGGACGCCATATCGAATTCGCTTCGTTCATTGGCTTTTTTCTTGCACCCGATATCAACAAAGGTCATGTCCACATAGGTCAGCTTTTTCGGATTATACACGGACGCAAGGTAATCCATCCTTTCATCCGGCACTTTTACCGCGGCGACATGCGATTCCACACCCTTCCCGCCATACCCGTCCACAGTTACTTTCATATTTGTCATCGCGTTAAATACCGTTGTCTTCCCGCATTGAGGAAGCCCTATAATACCTGCTTTCACACTCACCTCGTTATGGTTATGGTTTAATTCACTGCTATATATTAACATAAATATCAGTTCTGTCAAAACACTGCTTTTACCAGAGAGAAGCAGAAAATTTTTACATTCTTCCTTTCAATTGCCATATCACAATATATTGTGTGTACTGCGAAAAAATTTTACACAATATTGTGTTTTTTTCTGTTGACAGGAATGCTATAAAAGGGCTAAAAATATGTTAGATTAACTATCAAACCACATTTCATCTTATACTTATTTTTAGAGAATTTTTTATGTAGGGGGGACTTTGTATGATTACGGCAGTTAAAAAAAATCAGGCGCTGAAGCGGGCTGAGATCGCACTGACCGAAAACGCATTGCGGGTGTTAAAAGCACGCTATCTGAAAAAAAACGATAAAGGAGAGGTTATCGAAACGCCTGAAGACCTGTTTACGCGGGTGGCACGGGTAGCGGCCGACGCGGAGCGGATCGGGCTTACTGCGGATGAAGACAAAGCCACCGAGTATGAGATCAAATTTTATAACATGATGGTTACCGGCCAGTTCATGCCCAATTCCCCTACATTAATGAACGCGGGCCGTTCCATGGGAATGCTCAGCGCCTGCTTTGTTCTGCCCATAGAAGACAGCATTGACGGGATTTTTTCATCCATTAAAAATACCGCATTGATTCAAAAAGCCGGAGGCGGCACCGGATTCGATTTTTCACAGCTCCGCCCGAACGGCGATGTAGTCAGCAGTTCAGGCGGCACTACGTCCGGGCCGTTGTCGTTCCTGAAAGTGTTTTCCGAAGCGACGGAAGCTATACAGCAGGGCGCGTTCCGCCGCGGCGCGAATATGGGAATTATGAACATCACCCATCCTGACATTGTGGATTTCATCAAAATCAAGGAAGACCTCACAAAGCTGACCAACTTTAACCTCTCGGTCAGTATCCCTGACAGTTATATGAAGAAGCTCAAAGAGGCACCTGATTCATATCATATAGTGACAAACCCTCGTTCCAAAGAATCGTTCCCGCTTCCGAAAAAAGATACCAAAGACGAATACTGGACTGTCAAGGAAGTCTTTGACCTGATCGTCGACCGGGCATGGCGAACCGGTGAACCGGGCGTAATTTTTATCGACCGTATCAACCTGGACAATCCGACACCGCAACTGGGGCGGATCACCGCGACCAATCCCTGCGGGGAACAGCCGCTTCTTCCGTACGAAGCGTGTAATCTCGGGAGCATCAACGTGGCTAAATTCGTCAAATACCATAATGATAAAGCCGTTTACGATTACGCGGAACTAAAAGATACTGTCCGCACGGCAACCCGTTTTCTGGATAACATTATTGATGTCAACAAGTACCCTCTTGAACAGATCGACAAGATCTGCAAAGGCAACCGCAAAATCGGGCTTGGCGTGATGGGGTTCGCGGACGCGCTTTTTAAAATGTGTATTCCTTACAATTCTGATGATGCGGTAGACCTTGGCGAAAAAATTATGCAGGTTATCAACGAGGAGTCGCATCTCACATCTGAAGAAATCGCGCGGGAAAAGGGAGAGTTCCCGAACTGGAAAAACAGTATCTGGGATAGCGAATACAACCGCAAAATGCGTAACGCCGCCACAACAACCGTTGCTCCGACAGGTACTATCAGTATCATAGCCAACTGTTCAGGCGGGATAGAGCCGTTATTCTCTCTCGCTTTCTTCCGTAACGTCCTCAATGGGCAGAAAATGGTTGAGGTAAATGAAGCATTTCTGGAACTCGCTAAGACACGCGGGTTTTACTGCAGCGAGCTTCTGGAAGGGCTTGCCAAAGGCACGCCGCTCACTACCTTCAATAAAGTTCCTGAAGACATAAAACGGATATTTGTTACAGCGCATGATATAGCGCCGGAATGGCATATCAAGATGCAGGCGGCATTTCAGCGTCACTGCGACAGCAGTATTTCCAAGACCATCAACTTCTCGCACGACGCGAAAAAAGAAGATGTGGAAAAAATATATATGCTGGCTTCGGAATACAGCCTTAAAGGCGTCACTGTCTATCGTGACGGGTGCCGCATGAACCAGCCGATGGCGCATGACAAAAAGGAAGAGGAAGAACCAAAACCGCGCAAAACTGTGGGCACTGTTATGCCGATGGTCGTGCCTGAAATAATGTCATGCCTGCGTATACGCCAGAAAACACCGTTCGGCAATATGCACGTTAAAATCAGCCTTGAGCCCAACACAGGGCTTGAACGAGAAGTGTTCGCGCAGTTGGGCAAAGGAGGCGATGTGGCTAACAGCGACCTTGAAGCTATCTGCCGTATGCTCTCCTTGTTCCTCCGGTGCGGAGGCCCTTTGAAGCTCGCTATAAAACAGCTCGACGGCATCGGCTCAAGTTTAAGCGTACCAAGCAGAGACGGGCGCGTTATTTCTCTCGCTGACGGGCTGGCAAAAGCCATCAAAAAGTATATGGTTGCCAAAGACATGTTCGGAGTGCAAAACCTATTGCTCGGAAAAGCCGATCTGTCCCTTCTTCAGAACTGTGAGGGATCGGAGCACAAAGCCAACGGAGCGAACAACGCCTTTAAAATCAAATGCCCTGAGTGCAACGAGAATGTCACATTTGAAGAAGGCTGTGTAAAATGTTATAGTTGCGGCTATTCTAAATGCTAAAGAAAAACGGGGGCGGCGGGTTTTCCCGTTGCCCCGTAGAACATCCCGGAGAGTATAAAGTATGAAAGAATTTATTCAGAAATGGTGTTCCCGGCATAGCCATCCGGTCAATGCGGTGCTCCATGCCATTGGTATACCCGCGACTATTGTGGGCGTGGTTATGGCATGTTATGGAAAATTTCTGCTGGCGATAGCGCTGATCGTGTTTGGATATGTCCTGCAGGTAGTGGGGCATGTTGTTGAAGGCACTGAAGTCGGCGAGCTGATGCTGATAAAAAAGATTTTTTCTCCACGCAAATAAAACCAAAGAGCGGGAGCCCTTGTAACCATAAGCTCCCGCTCTTTTTTTGTCTGTATTCTTCCAAAAACCATAACACGGTTATTTTTTTCGTTTAAACATAAGAAGACAACTTCCCGCTGAAAGCATCATAATGAGAGATGACGGTTCGGGAATAGCTATTTCCGGCATGGTCGGTGTCGGTAGAAAACCGATAAAACGGTCGTTGTTCTGCATGAACGAGTATCGGAATGCCGGCGGCGCAACGCTGGATACAAATATAACAGCGCTTTGGTCGTCGCATAAGCGGTGATCGTATGTTGCATCATGGAAGTCTGTGCTGACATTGGGCGCTATACCGCCTGGAGTTAAAACGCATTTAACAGGATTCACTGCGCTGTCGTCCCAGCTTTTCTCATGTTCGCCCATTATATTATGATCGAATGACAGGGAACTATCCATATCATGCCCTGCGATATAACCCATTGATAGGACAAGCCCGCCAGCGAGCTGAAAACTGAACGCTTGTACTATGTGCAGTAAACTGGGGACATTAGGGTCATCGCTGGTATAACTGAAATTTTCTACCTGATAATAGTACCACCATTCAGAACCGCCATTCTGATTGTATGCGTCAGCATTACCATAAAAAAACTGGAAAGAACTGTCAGCGTTAACCAGCGGCCCCTCATTAGTATAAATATAATCAACATAATTAGACCGGCCATACGCAGTACTGATGTATTCCGCTTCACCTTTAACCATGACAGCCATACTGATTGAATGAACGCTGAATACAACAGCCGCTATGGCAAAACCAAACAGATACTTTCTCATTGTGAGCCCCCCGGTGATTAATCTATTGAGAAAATCCTCTTAATAGCGATATTGGTCTTTACATAATTTATAATAATGTCATGTAACAATATAGTAAACTATGATTATTTACAACAATTATTATATCTTATTTTAACATTTTTATGTCTTAAAACAGATCAAGTTCGTATAATTATGAACTAAAATGAGTTATGTTTTGTAATTAATGTATTGAATGATACTTATTGCGTATCATTCATGGAATAAAGATATTGCAATGCAATAAAATGTTATTGAATATACATTAATGCAGGCAATGGTTACAATATGCGGTGGAAAAATATGTGATAAAAAAAGCGGGCATCTGGTTACAAATGCCCGCTGGGAACAATCGGGAAATGAGGTATTATTCGCCGCCTTCGATCCATGAGCGGATAACGATGGAATCTTCCATAAGTTCTTCTTTACTAAAGAAAATATTTATTTCCCGTTCTGCTGATTCCGGGCTGTCCGAGGCGTGAATTATGTTGTACCGCATGCTTAAGCTGAAATCGCCGCGAATAGTTCCCGGTTCAGCTTCGAATCCACGGGTTGCCCCTACCATTTTACGCATGACCGTGATGGCGTTCGTGCCCTCGACAGTGAGTACAACGCAGGGGCCGGAAGTTATGTATGAAATCAGGTCACCGAAAAAGTGTTTTCCCTCATGAGGCGCGTAATGTTGTTTGGCTATTGATTCGGTCATTTTCATCAGTTTCATACCGACCAGTTTAAACCCTTTATGCTCGATTCTGGTAAGTATGGTTCCTATAAGCTGACGCTGGTAGGCGTCAGGTTTTAAAATAAGTAAAGTTCGCTCCATCATTGTTCAGAATCATTCTCCTTTTCCGGTCCGTATAATTTCTGATATAGTATTTCTTCAATTTCAGCCAGCCTCTGCTTGGCTCGTTTTGTGTAATCGGAATTCGGATAAAAACGGGCTATTTCAATATAATACAGTTTAGCGACGTCGTATGTTCCTGTTTTAAAAAATTCCTCAGCCTTTTCAAATCGCAGTTTTGCCTGCCGGTTCACGGTATCTTTTTCCCGCGACTCCGCAAAGCGGGGGTCTGCTTCAATAAGTTTGATTTTTCCGGCGATATACAAATCCCAATGAGTACCCTTAAACTGCTCATGCAGAGCGCTGAACGCTTCCAGAGCCTCATAATAGTTTCCAGCCCTGTACAATTCGTTTGCGTCCCTGAACCCGTCTCTGGCAACTGTGTCAATTTCCTGTTTAAGTTCTTCCGCTTTTTTGGCTTCATCCGTTCCTGCGTACGAGTTTATCAGCGACGCGAGAATTCGTTCTGCCTGAAAATAGCGGCGGAACAACATATTTTCCTTTGCCTGATGCAGCAGAGCGCGCCGGACGTTTTTTGCCTGGGTTTCATCAATATGATGTTTCACCGCGTCTGTTTCGCTTATGCGGGAGAGCAAATCGCGCGCTTCTTCGGTGTACTCCGAACTTCCATAAATATACAGAAACGAACGGATCTGTTTCATCGCCTGTATATACTTTTGTTCTTCAAACAATTTTCGTGCGGTATAGAACTGTTTTTGTTCCTCTTCGAGTTCTCTGAGCGATTGGGCATTCCGTCCGTACAGTTCGTTCAGCAGTCCGCGAAGTTCCAGCATGTCCGGAATCCCCTCGATAATGGCGGCATCATCGCCTCGAAACGTAAACATCACCAGCACGGGATCTTCCGAATCAACCATATCTCGGTAATTCTCGTCAAGGCGTTCTACTGCCAAAACCCTGAACATGCACGTTTCCTGATCGTTATCCAGTTCCTTTTTTGCAAACAGTCCGCGAAGCATTTCACGTTGTTTATGAGACGAGTATACGCCAACCACCAGCGGTTTTCGTGAGGAATACGCCTGTTCAAAGACGGTTTCCATAGTCAACGGGGCAAAAGGAACTCTGTGCGTTACCAGTATGGTAACACCGGTCAGCACAACACACAGCAGAATAACAAAAAAGAGAACGCGCTTTTTCATGACTATTTAGGAAACCCCGATATAATACGCTCCAAAACAGGTATTTTTGAAAAAATCCGGTATTCCACGAGAACCAGAATTGTTTTCAGGTCATGCAGTTCTTCTTTCAGCGATTCTTTGCCGCTTACCAATTCCGCCGCTTCATGCCCTATTTCCTTCAGGTAGCCGGTCAGCGTTTCATTGGTCAGCACATTGTCGAGATATGAAAACAGCTTTTTCCGGTTCTCAGCGGATATCCAGACCCCTTTGCAGGAAAAACAAACCGGCAGGACAATATGCGAGCCGCGATAATCAACGTTATACAGATACTCTTTGCAGACAGTACAGTTCTTATCCGCGCGGGTAACGATGTGATGCTCGTCTTTCTTCCATAAATCAACATCAACCCAGCAGAGAAACTCGTCGGTACGGTCTTTGAATTCGCGCAATGTATCCTTTTCGACCCAAATATTTTCGCATTCAGGGCACGTCCTTATGGTTAAACCTTTATACTCGTCAGCTACCAGTTCAACGGAACAATTTATGCATTTCACGGCACATACCTCCTTAATATTGCTGTGCCAGTTTAGTCAGTATCTCAACTCCCTTTTGCAGTTCTTCATCCGTGGCGGTAAACGCTATGCGGATATGCGTATCTTTCTCGGAAAACACGTTTCCCGGAATAATCAGCACGTTTTTCTCTATCGCTTTGGTCGAGAACGCGGTACCGCTTCCTCCGGGCGCTTTTGGAAATATATAAAACGCGCCGTCAGGTTTAACCACATCAAAAGAATCCTTCAACCCATTATATATTATATCTCTTTTTTGGGTATAATTCTTACGGTAAATCGACGTATCGAAATCCAGCGCGTCAACAGCGGCGTACTGGGCGAATGACGGCGCACAGACAAACGTATACTGCTGTAACTTAATCATTTCACGCAGAACCTCAGCCGGCCCCGCGGCGTAACCGACACGCCAGCCGGTCATGGCATATTCTTTTGAAAAACCGCCGAGAATAATCGTATTGGGATAAAACTCGCCGATACTGACATACTCGGTATCATAATAAAACCCGTCATATATTTCATCTGAAATGATGAGCAGTCCATGTTCGCCGGCTATTTTCGCTATTTCGCGCAGAACCTCGCGTTTGGTGATTACCCCGGTCGGATTGCTCGGCGAATTGAGCAGTATCGCCTTTGTTTTGGGCGTAATCATTGATTTGAGCCGGTCTGTATCGATCTGGAACTGATCGTCAAGATCAAGGTATTTCGGCACAGCACCGAGCAGGCGGCTTAAATGCTTATACATGACGAAATACGGATCCGGCACGATAATTTCGTCACCCGGGTCAAGCAATGCCATGAACGAAAGAAAGATGCCGCCGGATACACCGCTGGTAATCATTACTTCTTCCGCCGTAAACGATTTTATTTCTTTCAGCCTCTGCCTGACCTTTTCACGAAGCTCAGGTATACCCTGCGTCAGCGTATACCGGTTATGCCCTGCGCGAATCGCTTCATACGCGGTTTCCTTGAGCGGGTCAGGTATATCGAAATCAGGCTGTCCGATAGACAAATTGATCGGGTTTTTCATATTTTTAGCGAGATCAAAAACTTTGCGTATGCCGGACGAATCAACGACCGACATGCGGGAGGCTATTTTCATGCTTTGTTCCTTTCATACAGGTTTGTTCCGAGCGAATCTATGGCTACAACCACAGGAAAATCGACGACCGTAAAACGCCGTACGGCTTCAGTTCCCAGATCAGGGAACGCGATTTCCTCAACCGCCTTAATACAGGACTGGAGCAACGCGCCGCCGCCGCCCAGAGCCGCAAGGTAAACCGCGCCGTACTCTTTCATGGCGGCGATAACTTCCGGGCCGCGGACTCCTTTACCGATAGTAGCAGTAATTCCCTCGCATATCAAGCGGGGAGTGAAACTATCCATGCGGTAACCAGTAGTGGGTCCTGCTGAGCCGATGATCTCACCGGGAGGAGCAGGGGTGGGGCCGACATAATAGATGATCTGGTCACGAAGGCTAAACGGCGGTTTTTTACCGGATTCCAGCAAATCTATAATACGTTTATGCGACTCGTCCCGCGCGGTATACAGTGTGCCGGATATCAATAACCGGTCACCCGCCCGTAACGCCCGTGCATCGCGGCGTGTCAGCGGGGTATGTATTTTTCGTTCGTTCATCAATGGCTCCTTGTCTCGTTATAACACCATTGTCGCGCGCCGCAGGGCATGGCACGATATATTAACCGCAACAGGCAGCGACGCGATATGTGTCGGGCACGATAACACACGCAATCCGATCGCAGTGGTATCGCCGCCGAGTCCCTGCGGGCCGACGTCGGACTCGTTAATCATTGTAATCAGTTCATCTTCAAGTTCAGCGATATGCGGTATGCCGCTCCGCTCGTTAAACGGCAGGAGCAATGCCGCTTTCGCCAGAGACGCCACTTTCTCGAAACTGCCGCCTATGCCCACACCTATGCATAAAGGAGGGCAGTGGTTGCCTCCGCCTTCAACAACCGCATTTAATACAACCTTTTTGATACCTTCAATCCCGTCCGCCGGCCTAAGCATGGCGATACGGCTCATATTTTCACAGCCGGCGCCTTTGGGAAGAACAGATATGCGTACCGTATCTCCCGGCACAATCTCATAGTGCACCATAGCGGGCGTGTTGTCGCCGGTGTTGCCCCGTTTGATGGGATCTTTTACCATGGATGCACGCAGATACGCTTCTTTTGTCGCTCTGCGGATACCCTCATTGATCATATCTTCGATATAATCGCCTTCGAGGCACACACTCTGTCCGAGCTCAACAAAAACCGCATCGCACCCCGTATCCTGACAGATCGGCAGTCTCTTTTGCCCTGCGAGGCGGTAATTTTCCTGAAGTTGTTCCAGAAAACCGCGGGCAACCGGATTTCGTTCTGTTTCCAGAGCTTTCTCAAATGAATCCGTGATAAACGGTTCGGCGTCGATCGTGCATTTTGACAGCATTGCGGCGACCGCGTCACGGATGGCGGCTGTCTTAACCGTACGCATTGTCTCTCCTTAAGGTCTTACATTATCTTAACTATTCAGGTATATACGCGGCACTGCAATATTCGTCTTCCCAGACTTCCACGCGGGTCAGTTTTGTTCCCGACAACTCAATATCCGGTGCGATATGTTTATAAACCACATACGCTACGCGCTCGGACGTTGTGTTTGTATTCGCGAAAAAGGGAAGTTCATTCAGGAATGTATGATCGAGCTGTGTCAGAAACCGTTCAAGGATATCCTGAAGAATTTTAAAATCAATAACCATTTCAGAAGAATCAAGGTCCTGCCGCTGTACCACAACGGCAACTTTCCAGTTATGTCCATGAAAATTTTCACATTTTCCATGATAGTTTTCGAGACGGTGCGCCGCGCTGAACTGCGACCGGAGCGTAACCTCAAACATTTAACGAGCCCCTTTGATTGCCGCCGCCGGTAACAGCAGGGAAGAGCCGACGGGCTCGCTGCCTTTCGACCGGCTGATAAGCGTATCAGCTTCAACTCCGTTCATAGCGCGCATGATACCTTCCGCAAGAGCCTGCGCCATTACCTGCCGGTAATTGGAATCTTCCAGCCGTTTCGCTTCAAACCGATTTGACATAAACCCGATTTCCATCAGCACGCACGGCACCTCAACCGCCCGAAGCAGATGAAAATGAGCGGCACGAATTCCCCTGTCAGAAGATCCCGTTGCCGCCGCCAGAGCAGTGTGCATATAATACGCCGCCTGAAAGCTTTTGGAGTGTTTGCCCGAAGTAGAGTATTTCATGGGAAATACAAATATCGACGGGTTGACTTCAGGGATACGGTGCAGGATTGTTCCGCGTTTCCGCTTATCATATATATAGCTTTCAAATCCGTGGACTGAGGCAATATTTGATGAGTTCGCATGAATACTCACGCATACATCAGGTTTCTGACTGTTTATAAAATGAGCTCTGGTTGACAGCGACAGGAAATCATCACTGGTTCGCGTCATAATAACGTTTACGTTCCATTCCCTGAGAATCGCCTGCATGCGCCTGGCAATATCCAGCACAATATGTTTTTCAAACAGCCCTGACGCTGAGATAGCGCCGGAATCCTTGCCGCCATGGCCCGGGTCTATCACAACCGTAAAGCCTTCATCAAAGGCATACCCTCGTCCGGCAAAGACAATACACGCCAGCAACAAAGCCAGTATGCCGCGAACTATTTTTCCTGACATCAAGAAACTCCAGCAGGTTCTTCTTTCTGTGATTTGAACCAGGCGACCGTCTCTTCCAACCCTTGCTTGTAAGTATACGCCGGATTGTAGCCCAGTTCATTTTTTGCTTTGGATATATCAAACGTCAAATACGTGACCATAAACTTCATTTTGAACTTGTTCAGTAACGGCGGTTCCTTCGATCCTGTTACCTTATTTACCCATTCCAGTACCGGACAGAGCATTTTGGCAACACCCTCAGGCACTGATTGAGTGGGCACTTCATAGCCCAGTTTCTGAGCCAGTTCGGTTATAAATTCCTTACGTGATATATCGGTACCATCGGTCACATGGTACACCTGTCCGACCGCTTTTTCCGATTCTGCGGCTCTCATCATGACATCAACCAGATTTTTTACATACACAAGGCTGATGGGGTTTGCACCGCCGCCGATAAATTTAAAATTCTTCTCTTTCAAAAACTGTACCACACGGGGCAGTAATTGTCTGTCGCGCGGCCCGTAAATGTATGGCGGGCGAACAATCACGCCGGGTAACTTTTTCTCGCGTATAGCGGCAAGCACCCTTTTTTCAGATTCGATTTTCGTATAATTATAATTATCGCCGGTGTACACATACGGAGCGGTCTCATTGGCGTTTATTTGCTTACCCATGCCGAGCACGGCAAGGGAACTGACCATCACCATCCGCTGTACGCCATGTTTAAGGCAGGCGTCTATTATATTTTGCGTGCCTCCGACATTGACGCGTTCCATTTCCTCGCGCGATGCCCAGTCAGATACCATAGCCGCGCAGTGAAACACAACATCCGCTCCTTTAACAGCGGCGTCAACAGCGGCAGTATCCGTAACATCACCGTAGCAAAACTCGACACCTATTGACTCAAGAAACGCAGTATCACTGTTTTTGCGCACAAGGCACCGTACTGTTGCGTACTGCGCTCTCAGTGTTTCAGCGACGTGCCCGCCGACCATACCTGTTGCCCCGGTTACAAGGAATACCCTATCCTTTTTCGCTTTGGCCATATCACTGTCCCCTGTAAATAAAGTTTACCCAGCGCAAAAGCTGTGTTGTTGTATACAAATTTATTATTTTACTCTTGGATGAGCTTTTTTTCAAGAAAATTCGATCTGAACTCATTTGGTACTGGCCGCAGTACCCCGGCTGGTATACAGAAGAACGGTAAAATCATCCATTTCGAGAGCGGAGGGGGACTCTATCTTGAGCACAATTTCGTGCTGTCCCGCCTGAAGTGAAACGGGAATCGCGTCCATAAATGTTTTTTTGTTCAGCCTGTTCTCAGGCTGAAAATAGTATTCTTCAGAATCGATAAAAAGCACGTACCCGTCAATAACCCGCACCATCATAACACCTTCCAGCGCTTCGGAAAGGTTTATCATCGTGCGGTAGTACCGTACGCCGTCAGGACGCTGGGGAAATACGTCATACAGGCTGTAAAACTGAGCCGGATACGATACTCGCGACCACTGCGCAACTCCGGTTTCAGGATCATACACCGAGTTCAAAGCGCTTACCTCGCCGCTGAGAAACTGCGAATACATCGCGACAACACCCTCGTTTTCCAGCGGGAATTCCGGAGCGGGATACCACGGCGTAACATCCCAGTCGCTGATCGGTTCCGGTTTGTCCATCTGCCCGTTGAATTCAGGATACTTTTCTTTCCATCCAAGCACAATACCTCCCTGCTGAACGGAAAATTTTTCGATAAATTTCTCTATCACCGATCCAACCAGAGATGTTTTTATAGCGTTCGGGTACCTGTTGTTATTAGCTTTTATACGGTTGACCAGCGCGCTCACTTTTTTTAGCGCTTCAACCATGGCATTCAGATCGCCATCAGACCGCCCGCGGGCGAATTCAAGCAGGTATTCGGTATTCTCAAATCCCTGACGGTAAACGTGAACCATATCTTTTTCCCTGTCGCTCTTTGCATCGTGTTCCGCCTTGATGAGCAGTTTGTTCAATAGTATCATCGTTGATTCATCCAGAACGGTGTCCATCCGCCTGCACTCGGCTTTCTGCGACAGTTCTTCCAGTGTAACGATATACTCGTTCATCCACCGTTGCGACCCGGGAAAAACATCCGCGCAATACTGTTTCACGATCTGTTTCCAGCCGTTTGTTTCTCCGGCGATATGGAGCCCCGCGCCGTACAGCACCCACCCGGCAAGCCCCCAGTGTTCGTGCGATTCGCTGATTACGCCGTCTATGCCGATATCGCGGTACCATTCATTATCCGGCCCGATACTGTGCAGGACAGGCCATAGGCCGTACCAGTAAAAATGGGTATAGTATTCGCGTATGTACACTTCGGAACACAAAGCCGCCCATTCTTCCACAAGCCGTTTATACCGGGCATTCGCGGTGCACGACGGGTCTGTCGCCGCATGGTTATGGCAGAACGACCACGGCATATGGCACACAACGGGTACAATGGCAGGATGCGGTTTGATATCCACAGGAGCTTCTATATAATTCAGATACGCGTAAAACGCCAGTTTTTTGTCGGGATACACGGCTGTAACCTGTTCTGCAACAGCGTTGAAGAAAACCATTAGCCGGTCTGTCAGCGATCCTTCGCGCACATCCAGAGCACGGCAGGCATCGCATTCGCAGAAATTGTAGTTATCTTCAGGAGACAGGGAAAAAAACTGCGCCTGCGGGTTCTTCGCAAAATAATCCATCGCTTTCTGAGCGTAAATATTTATGACATCAGCGTTTGTTGTGCATAACTGGTACGGTTTACGCTCGCCATCTACAAGCGCGAAATATTCGGGATGCGACTCGAACCAATCTTTCGGCGGTATTGTCCTGTGCCAATTGTGAAGAACTACCACATCGCGTTCCCGGACTTCACGCATACGGTCGTGCCAGAGCTGAGATTCACCCCACACCTGCGTGGCTATACGATAGGGAAGTTGGGCGGTATACGTAAATGCGCTCTTATTCATCAGCTTTTTCAGATCGCCGGACGTTGAGGTGCGGTATGGATAGTTGTCAGGGAAATACCAGACAACGCCGAGCGCGTCTTTTATCACCGTATACACGCCGAACCGTATTGATTCTACAGATGATCCCCGCAGAACGATTTCATTCCCGTTGCGTTCTACACTGAAACCGGACAGATCGGCAACGGTTTTATCAAGCCGAAGCGTGAACAAAAGATCGGGGGCAATGGCGGCGTCCGTTTGCCGGGTATACCCGTTCATTTCCAGAGCGGTGCCCAGATCGGACACGGCGTTGTTAAGGCGAAGATCGCCTGTCGCATTGGTAATTGTTACTGTACGAGTTTCTTTCATAGATATTTTCCCTGCGATGTGCGCGCATCCGTTAAAACAACATAACACTATGGCGCATAAACTGATATAAACGGTTTTTCTGTACACAGCTCAGTCATCCATTTTTGATAACCCCGCGTACGAGGCAAAAACGACACGAGGTTTAGATTCTCCGTCAAACAAAACAATGTATTTTTTCTTCTCACCAGCCCCTGAGCCCCCCATAATGACACCGCTTCCGAGATCATAATGATACACCCTGTCTCCGGGGGCAAACTCATCGATCATATCGGCAAACTGCTCGTCGCAGGCGACAGCGTCTTCCACAAACCGTTTAAACCGCTGTTTCCCCTTAGACTTGTTCCACTGCGAATACTCGCGGTCTCCGGCAAGGTCTCTGATTTCCAGCGTCTGCGGGTCGAGTTCCATCAGAAAACGGGAGGGTTTGCTGAATATGTCTCGCCCGTATCCTGAACGCCAGTTACTGCTGAACAAATACAACTGTTCGCGAGCCCTCGTCATTCCAACATAGCACAACCGCCGCTCTTCCTCAATATCTTCCGCATTCTCAATATCACGAATGAGAGGGAGCATGCGTTCCTCCATGCCGATCAGGTACACGATATTAAATTCCAACCCTTTGGCGCTGTGCAGGCTCATCAGGGATACCCGCTCCGAAGCGGTATCCCAGTCATCTATGCTGGAACGCAGAGCGATATTTTCCAGATAATCAGCGAGCGCCGCGTCAGGGTGCTCTTTCTGGTATTCGCTCAAAGCGTCTTTGAATACTTCAATATTATCGAGCCTTGTCTCTGCTTTTTCGGGCAAATCATTCTGTAATACATAATCCTGATAACATAGCTGATCAAGTAACGCTTCGAGAGCCGTGCTCCACGACTGAGACTGAAATTCATCTTTGAATGAATTAACCAGTTCCACAACAGAAGCAATACCCTGACGAGCCTTGGCTGTGACACCGGGTACTGACCCGCATTGGATTAGCGCGTCGCTGAACGGAATCACGTTTTCAGCCGCGAACTCGTTTATTTTAATGATACTTTTCTCTCCAATACCCCTTTTTGGTACGCCCAAAACCCGTTTCCACGCGATCAGGTCGTCGGGATTCACGATAACACGCAGGTAGCAGAGGATATCTTTGATCTCTTTACGCTGGTAAAACGGCAATCCGCCTACAATAGTGTAAGGGATAGCACGTTCGAGCATAACTTCTTCCATCATTCTTGACAGGGAATGGACACGATAAAAAACCGCCATTTCGCTTAATGGAGTTCCATTTTCCATGTGCTGTTCGATCAGGTCGCAAACCTGACGGGCTTCCACCCGGTCGGAACCGACACGATAAGAAATCACATTATGGATGCCTTTCAGGTCTGTCCAGAGAGTCTTGTCACGGCGGTTACGGTTGGTTTTAATCAGCGCGTTTGTTGCGTTGAGTATGATGTCCGTAGAACGGTAGTTCCGTTCCAGCTTGAATATTTTGACATCAGGAAACGACTGCTCAAAATAAAGGATATTGTTCAGGTTCGCGCCGCGCCAGCCGTATATGGACTGGTCAGGGTCGCCGACAACGCACAGGTTTTTCCCTTCGCCCGCAAGCAGTTTGAGCAAAACCGCCTGAGCTGTGTTGGTGTCCTGATACTCGTCGACAAGCAGATGCGTATATTTTTCACGGTAATGACGGCACAAATCAGGGTACTGTTTTAATAAAGCTACCGCTTTCATAATCAGGTCGCCGAAATCAAGGGCGTTGCTGGCGGTAAGTTTATCCTGATACAACCGATAAATGCTGTGATATATCCTCTCGGTTCCAACTGCTTCCGCATCAGGCTCGATCAGCTCGTCTTTCTGCCTGCTGATCCATTCCGCCGCAGATCCGGGATTGATCGATTTTTTGTCGTAATGGAGTTCATCCATGCATGATTTAACCAGTTCCAGCTGATCCTGTTCATCATACACGCCGATAGGGCGTTTCAGTCCGAGGTATCCGCCATGCGCATTCAGAATAGACATCGCGGCGGCATGAAAAGTTTTGGCGGTAACAGTAACATTAAAAGAGGCGAGCCGCTTTTTCATCTCGTCAGCGGCTTTATTGGTAAATGTAATGCAAAGGATATGTTGCGGATCAACGGAAAAACGGGTGCACAACAATACCGCTTTGACCATCAGCACTCTGGTTTTGCCGCTTCCTGCGCCTGCGATAATCAGTTGCGGGCCGCCGGAGTAAAGCGCCGCGGCTTTCTGTTCGTCATTCAATGACTCAAGGAGTTGGCAGGGGGTATGCACAGCGTTATTCATTTTTCCTGATATGCCCGATAACAGTCAGGTATATTGCGGTTTGCTGAGTTCCGTCGAGCATAAGCAGATCGTCCAGCGCATCGTCATAAAACGCGCCGATAGCACAGCTTCCCAGCCTCAGAGCGGTCGCCGCAAGAGCGGTGTTCTGAGCCATATGCCCGGCATCAAGATAAATGTACCGGTACGCCCTCTGAGCGTATCGCCATATACTGCGGTTCATGTCTGCCGCCCAGATAAAAACAGCGGCTGACTCAAGAATCATTTTCTGTTTAATGGTGGCATCGCACAACACTTTGCGAAAATCACCGGATCGAAGCCAGCGCAGGCTATGGTCTTTTTCGTCGTAACTCGCTACACCCTGTTCAATGTTGCTGACATTAAAGGTAACCAGATATGTTTTTACCGGATACAGCCCTCCGGCAGATGGTGTTGCCCTGAACTCGTAACGTTCATCGCTGAACGTCACCCCTTGCGTTGCCCACAGCATTGTTGACAGCTCTTTTGCACTGAGAGGCTCCGGCGAAAACTGGCGCACGGAACGGCGCATGTCTATGGTATCGAACAATGTGCGGTCAAGGTCTCTTATAGGCGCGGGAAGATGTATTTTTGTTCCTGCCGGTTCCGGTGAGAATTCAGGCTGGAGCGGCGTATTGCTCTTGTATTTCGTCAGGCTCTGAAACATTCTGCCGATCTGGTCGATCAGGTGATCGTAAGGTGAATAGATCTGGTTGGAATTCATATGCGAAATCCCCATTAATTAGGCTGTTAGCGTATTTTTAATGTACCATAGTGCACGCGATGTTGCAAAGAAATAGACAGGGATAAACGAAATTAGTTTATGCAGGCTGGATGGTTTATTTAATTAGAAATTTTATAAAGAAAGCGCCAAAAGTAAACTACAGCGTAAGAAGTTTTACGGATAACACACCTGATATCGCCTTTCAGGTCATCACGAGGAGCGAAGCGACGTGGTGATCTCATCGTGTAACACTATCCGGCGGATGAGATTGCCACAGCCTCTTCGAGGCTTCGCA
>QZJZ01000013.1 GCA_003599815.1 Candidatus Auribacter fodinae | reverse complement strand
GTCTGTGAACGCGTATAGGTGTTTAGCACAACGCTCTCAAAGTCAACTCCGTAACCTGATAAAAAAATCTATTGACGGGTAGCCTTTTCATAGGTGTCCCTACAATTATTGTTACCCTTTGCCATCCATCACCGCAACAGACATCAACTTTTCTCACTTTCCCATAATAAAATTACAACAAAAGCCATATATATATTTATTTTATAGCCTGAAAACCACCATCAAAATATTACGTTCAAATTATCTCTATAAGACTAATATGATATTATTATTCTTCCGATAAAATAATATCTTGCATTAACTGTCCATCATACGTCCAAAAGGAGACAACACCGATGAAAAAAATTAAGAATCTGCCATTCGGCACAAAAATTACTCTTCTGACCTGCGGGTTCATGGTGATTCCGGCACTCATAATCACAACACTTCTGCTCACTATCGCGGGCAATCAACTTCTGACCAACAGTAATGACGCTGTAAAACGTATAACCACAGACCTTTTCAAACTGGCAAAAGTACAGAACGATTTGCTGGTAACCAAACTGGAAAGCGACCTTAACGTAGCGCATCAGATCAGCAGTACGTACGGTAAACTGACTCTGTCTAAGGATGTTCAGGTACCGTTCAAAGCGGTCGATCAGGTCACAAAAAACGCGACTGACATCACCTTGCCGCAGATGAAGTTCGGGGATCAGCTCGTCCAGAACGATTTTACCATAGTCGACAAAATACAGCAGATTGTCGGCGGTACCTGCACCGTGTTCCAGAAGATGCCCGGCGATCATTTTCTCAGGGTATCTACCAACGTGAAGAAACTGGACGGAGAACGCGCGGTAGGCACCTATATTCCGTCGTCCAGCCCGGTCGCCAAATCTCTGACTTCAAACAAGTTGTTTAAGGGTAAAGCCTTTGTGGTAAACAAAGATTATATCACCGCCTACGATCCGCTCACCGACAGTTCCGGCGAGGTTGTAGGTGCGTTGTACGTCGGCGTGCCGCTCATGACACAGGCGTTACAGGACAACGTAGCGGAAGCGACTATCGGAACAACCGGGTTTGCCTACTGTTTCAATTCCGAAGGGCGTGTGCTGATACATCCGAAATATGCCGGAGAAACGAAAAAAGACGCGGATTTCGTCAGCTCTGTTCTGAACCGCGGCGACAAAGAAGGTCTTTTAGAATACACCGACACGACAACAAAAGAAACGGTCATCGTGTCATACAAATATTTTGAGGACTGGGACTGGTATATCTGCACAACAGTACATAAAGACGAGATCCTCGCCTCAATCAAAGCAATCAGGACGCTAGCCGTCACGGTTACTCTGATACTGCTGGCGCTGGGCACTGTGCTGACCCTGCTTTTTGCTCGCGGCATAACCCGCACTCTGAAACGCATCACAGACAGGGCGGAAAAAATATCCAACGGCGACCTGACCACCGCCAACCTGAGCCTTGATTCCGAAGACGAAATCGGATACCTCGCAAGGGTATTTGACAACCTGAACGATTCTCTCAGGGCGATTGTCCAGCAGATAATCCATTCCACAACAGGGCTGAACACCACTGTACAAGTCATCAATACTGCGTCCGAAGAAATGGTATCCAGCACTGCTGACCTTGCCGACAGCGCACAGCGCACCGGCAAGTCGGTTGAACTGATTACCCAAAGTATAAATGAAGTGCGCGAGAGTATCAGCAGTCAGACCGCGTCAGTGAACCAGACATCCGCCGCCTCGGAAGAGATGTCCAAAAATATCACGCAGGTGCTCGGCAACGTTGAAGCGCAGGCGGCGTCAATCAACGAGTCGTCAGCCGCTGTCAACCAGATGGCGACATCCATTAAACAGATCGCGGAAAACGCCGCGCGCGTAAACGATATATCGCACAAAACCAGAGCCAAAGCTGACGCAAGCTGTTCCACGGCAGGCAATGCTGTCAGCGGCATGAAAGATATAGCCAGCAGTTCCGAACAGATCAAAAACATTATTACAGTGATTACGAACATCGCGTCACAGACCAACCTCCTCGCCCTTAACGCCGCCATAGAAGCGGCACGCGCCGGCGAAGCTGGCAGAGGGTTTGCCGTAGTGGCTGATGAAGTGCGAAGCCTCGCGGAACAGTCCGCTCAGGCGGCTAAAGAAATCACCGAACTCATCAACAGAGCCAACGAAAAAGCGGAAATGGGCGTTGATCTGGTTGAAAGCGTTAATAAAGCCATCATTGAAATGAGCAAATCCATCTCTGAAGTAGGCACGCTGATTGAAGAAGTGTCCAATTCCACCAACGAGCAGGAAATCGGCGCGCGGGAAATAGCGGAGTCCATGGATAAACTCAACGAAATTACGCAGGAAATCCTTGTTGCCACCAACGAGCAGTCGCTCAGCGCTCAGGAAATATCAAAATCAATGCAGGATTTGATGCGCATATCCGAGGGAATCAACAACGCCATGGAAACACAGGCTGAAACCACCTCTGAAGTCAATGAAGCGGTCGAGGTCGTAAGTTCCATAACGGAAACCAACAGGAACAGCGTTCAGGAATTCGTGCAGTGCACCAGCGCACTGACTGACGAATCGGAATCGTTGGATTCGGTTGTCAAAAAGTTCCGTTTGTAATTTAATATTATTATAATTGTCTTGTTCTGAGGGTACTCTTCGCGGGTACCCTCTTTTTATTTGCCAGCTCCTCTTTTTCTAACGGAATTATGATTTGACCGCACCGCGAATAATCTGTAAAATACCGGTCAATCCCAACAAACCATAACCTGTCAGAAAGGGGGATACCTGATGCCTGACCTTAAGGGGACTCAGACAGAAAAGAATCTGTGGGACGCCTTCGCCGGCGAATCAAAAGCGCGCAACAAGTATGACTATTTCGCCAAAGTGGCGCGCAAGGAAGGCTACCATTACATAGCCAACCTGTTCGAGGAAACCGCGATAAACGAAATGCAGCACGCCAAAGAGGAGTTCAAGTTCCTTAACGGTATTCAGGACACTGCCGCCAATTTGCAGGAAGCCATCGACGGCGAACACTACGAAAATACCGTGATGTACGTTGACTTCGCCAAAAAAGCCGACGACGAAGGGTTTCCGGAAATAGCGCGCGTGTTCCGGTCTATCGCGAAAGTAGAAAAAGAACACGAGGAACGATATATCAAACTGCTGGATATGGTCAAAAAAGGCACTGTATTCAAACGCGAGACGCCGATACGCTGGAAATGCTCCAAATGCGGGTACATCGCCGAAGGGAAAGAGCCGCCAAAAAAGTGCCCTGCCTGCCAGCATCCGCTGGAATATTTCGAGCCGACAGATTTAAGTTTCGAGAAGTAATATCACGGCTTATATTTACAAAAAACGGTGTGCATTGTATGTGGTGCACACCGTTTTTTGTTTACCGCAAGGAGCTTAGCTTGGGAGTGCTGAAAAAGATTCTAAGTTCCTCTCTTAAGATGTCATCACGAGGAGCGTTAGCGGCGTGGTGATCTCAAAATGAATAGAGCGGAGATTGCCACAGCCCCTTTGGGGCTTCGCAATGACATTCTCTTGGGTCTTTTTCATCGCTCTCAGCTTATACATTAGTTACGGCTGTCATTAATAATTTGAGCGCCTGCTTATTATATATCACGCGAATCAGGAAACCAAATCAGCCGGACAAATGTTCAGAAAAATATTTTTCTCAGTACAAACATTCCATATCGTAAAAAACACATCCATCGTGATTTCAGAACGTTATCTATAGTCACCCACGTTCCTCCGCCGCCATCTCTGAATAAGAACCGTGGTGGCGACAGCAAGAAGTATCAGGCTTTCCGGTTCAGGTATCCGGGACAACGCAGACTGTTTTTGTTTTACTGGCCGTTCAGGCATGGAATCGAAACTTTCGGGAAACATGCCGGCGCCGCGTATCGAATCCGGTGCAACAGTGTTCTGAATACCGGGATATTTTATAGATGGGATTTCAAAATACCCTTTTATAATATAGTCATTGATTTCCGTTGCCGCCGGCGTTTCGCCGTACAGCCGCGACAAGCCGCAGAATACAACGGAAATAACGATAATTGTCTTTAAAATCGAACGTCTCATAGCTGAATCACCTTGTTGTTTCCCGATTATGTCCTCACATTTTAATTATATCATTTAAAGTATAACTTGTCAATATGTTGTCAGATAGAAAAAGGCAAAAAAGTACGGTGATGCAGTATTTTGGCGATAGATACCATTTTATTGTTGCGCACAGGGTTGGCTGAAGTGTTATTATACATTTAAATTTATAACGCCAACCGCTTTTTCAGGATAATACTGCCATGCGAATTATAGATTTCCACACACACGCGTTTCCTGACACCATCGCGCCTCAGGCAATGAAAACCCTGCAGGAAGGCGCGGACTGCACTGCGTTTCTCAACGGCACAGTGGCTGACCTGCTCCGCTCCACGGACTCCGCGGGCATAGGTACTGCCGTGCTGGCGTCGATCGCCACCAAACCGGAACAGTTCAGCGCGATTCTCCGGTGGTCGGGGTCTGTGGCGTCAGAGCGGATAGTCCCGTTTCCGTCAGTGCATCCTGATGATGCGCTGGGTGTTGACCATGTTCATCATGTTGCGGATCTGGGGTTCAAAGGCATCAAACTGCACCCGTACTACCAGAAATTCGTACTTGACGATGAACGGATGATGCCCCTTTACGCGGCTATGAACGAGCGCGGGCTGATCGTGCTCTGCCATACGGGCTTCGATATCGCGTTCCCGCACGACCGGATATGCGATCCGCAGAAAATCGCGGTTGTCAAAAACCGGTTTCCGGCGCTGAAGTTTGTATGTTCGCACCTCGGGGCGTGGGACGATTGGGACGAAGTGGAAAAATACATTATCGGCAAAGAGATATACATGGAGATGTCCTATTCTCAGGGATATCTGCCTGATGAGCGCATACGGTCGTTTCTGACTGCTCATCCGAAGGATTATATCCTGTTCGGAACGGATTCGCCGTGGATGGATCAGTCTCAGGCAGTGCGTTTTGCCCGGTCGCTGAAGATTGACCCGGATCGTGAATCGGCGCTGTTCAGCGGAAACGCCTCACGCCTGCTGGGGATATGATAATAACCCGGCTGTTCAAATCAATAAACTGTCATCACGAGGAGCGTCAGCGACGTGGTGATCTCATCGTGCAACACAATCCATCGGAGAAGATTGCAACATCATCCGCAAGGCTTCGGAATCACAGCGGGGTTATTGATCGGGTTTGCTCTCTTCAAAATAATGGTGTCTGTCACTATTTATGTCCATTGGAAACAATGGCTGTAATGAAAAGAGTATGTCATTGATAAACAATGAGTTGTAGGGACAAGGCACTGACTTGTCCGGGATACGGGTCAACCTTTACTTTTTGTCTAGAAACCGTGATTCAATCATACTGCCATGAATCAATCTGGTGTGGCATCTTTGTGCGGCACGCATCTGACCAGTCGGCTCCCTCCTGAAACGACGATTATAACTAACTAAATACCAATACAATACGTCCTTATTCGAAGCGAATCGGCAAAGCAATTTCCTCTGTACAAAATATCTAAAACAATGGTGTCTGTCTCTATTTTTTGCATAAATAAAACCAAAAATACCACAAAGTATGGTTGACATAATACTATATTAATGTTAAATTTTATTTAGACATAAAAGACTACATCGAGGAGGCACGCCAATGACATCCAATCAATTGAAATCAGTATTCAGTCCTTTTTCTCATCACAGCAAACACAGATACGTATTGCTCGTTTTAACTGCGTTTTGGTTCATTACCGCAAACAACAGCGCATTAGCCCTTTTTATGACCTATACCGGAGGCGCCTCAGCGGAATCCGATTGGAAGACAGCCGCAGGGACTACCGTTCTCGAAGATTTTCAGTCGTATGTAAATGGGGTTCAGATATCGAGCCTGCCTGCGCTGGGAGTCGGGTTTTATGAATTGGACGGGGGCGGATATCCTAATGCGTATTATTTCGCTTCTTCAGGAACTCCATACGGTTCAACGCATCTGGGTAATTTCCCAAACGGTATAAACGAGATTAACCGCTGGGACGATATCGTGCTCTATGTCCTGCCCGGATATAAAATCACCGCTCTCGGTTTCTGGAACGGTGATGGGCAAAACGCTACGTTAGTGGCAACAGCCTATGACGCTTCCGACAATGTGCTCGGTTCTGTGGGTGCCTTTAGGAATACGTTTGCAGGTTTCGTATCGGATGCGCCTGTCTATCGGGTTGTATTCGATGGAAATACCGGGGACGGGTGGAATCATCTTGACGGATTACAGACCAACGTTACTGTTGCGGATTCAATTCCTGAACCGTCAACAATCGGATTACTGATTCTTGGAATTTGCGGATTATTCAAGAATCGTCTCAGAAAATAATGATTCGGTTTCTATAATCAACGATTATCTTCTGTAGTTGAGCCTGACAGCGAACAAGTCGCGGTGTACGATGGCGTCGGGAACTAACCCTAAATCCGGTCATTACGAAGCCTCGCAGAGGCTGTGGTAATCTCTTCGTTGTTGATAAATAATGAGTTGTACGGACAAGGCACCGACTTGTCCGGGATATGGGTCAACCTTTACTTTTTGCATGGAAACAGTGATTCAATCATACCGCAATGAATCAATCTGGGATAGCGTCTCTGTGTTACACGATGTGGACAGGTCGGTGCCCTGTCTCTACGATTACAACTAACTAAATACCAACACAATATGTCATTGGATGAGCGTTGCGACAGAGTAATATCCTCGTTACAAAATATCTGAAATAATGGTGTCTGTCAGTATTTTTTGTATTTATTATAGACTCATTTGGGCGGACCAATCTTGAGAGCGATGAAAAGTCACAAGAGAATGTCATTGCGAAGCCCCGCAGGGGCTGTGGCAATCTCAGCTCTATTCATTTTGAGATCACCACGTCGCTAAGGCTCCTCGTGATGACATCTTAAAAGAGGACTTTCAGCACTCCCAACCTGACAGTCGTGTCGCCGCGCCCGTATTTTCCGTTCATCTCGCTGATGAGCAGGTACAGCGTCAGGCGCGAAATACCGCACAGGAAACAGGTCAACTAGCGTAAGCCACTGTACCTGCCGAGGTTCCTGTCGTTCCCGCTGATACTGAAACCGCTCAACGGTGTGTTTCTCCATATGAAATAAATGGTGTCTGTCACTATTTAAGGCTAAGTTATTCATTTCACAATCTAAAGGAAAAATTAACACAAAAATTTGCATGATGATCGATCGTATGGTACAATATATTACAACAACATATTTAAATTTAAATGAGAGAGGATGTTATGAGAAAGATTCTGGTTGTTTTGTATATATCTGTCCTGTCTTTTTGCGCTCAGAGCGCAAGCGCGTATAGCGATCGTATTCACTGGTGGTACACAAACACGACAACGACACCCGGAGAATATATGGTGAACGGCCCGGGCATTGATTCTACAAACGGGGGCCTTGTTAACGGAAACTACTGGATAGGAACTGATTTCCGTAATGGCGACATCGTATTCAACCGCAACTTGCAAAGCGGTGTCAATTCGGTTTATATGGGCGGACAGCTCGCCAAAACGCCTTCATTTGCGTATCAGGCTGGGCTGGAAGAAATAGTTAATATCCGTATTACGAGTAATTATAGTTACGGAGACATATCATTGAACTCAACTATGATCCGGTACTCGAACTCGGGCATATGGACTGCTTGGGAAGATATCGGGTTCAGCCCGACGATTCCGTATGTACAGTACCCTTCTCCTACACAGGTCGCGCAAACGGATTATGCCCTGAACACTGAAGAACCGTATGAATCATATGAATTAAAGTTCAATATAACAGTTCCGGTTTCTACCTTCAACAAACAGTATATACTTTATTTCACTTCAATTGATGACCCGAACATCAATTTCGACCCATTGACAGCGTCATCAAGCATACCAGAGCCGATGAGCGTAATGCTTATCGCTTCCGGTGTTGCCAGCCTGTTGATTAAACGCAGAAAGTAAGCCTTGCAGGCACTTCAGCTTTTCTGTTCCAGATAGGGTTCTATCAGGCTGAGTGTGCGATAATAGGTGACCGTAATATCCATGAATGCGTGGAATGATACAATCGCAATCACGGACGATGCAAAAACAATGTACTCAACCCAGTTTTCCTCAATATAACACACCCGCAGGAGCAGAGCGCATAGAGCGGTGAGCAAAGAGTTGCACAAAGTCGCACGGCTTACCCGCATACGTGTCCTGATATATTCCACAAACATGATGTGCGATGAATCCTGCGCGAAAAGCCGCGACCGGATACCGAGCAGTTTATCGAGGTCAGATATCATTGTTTTGCGGATATGGTGGTCAACGGGTTTCAGCAATACATCCCATACCCGGTCAAAAATCACGCCGAGCGCGTAGGCAAACATAAGCAGTATCGCACTGCTTGCGATGCTTTCCTGTTTGAGCAGTGCCACAATGCGGACAGGCTCGAACCAGAACAGAGAAATCAGGCAAATCCAAACCAGCGACTGCACTCCGCCGACCAGTAATTCCACGAACAACGCAGTTGTATTCATGGTATCTCCTTATATGAATGTTGTCATTAATATAAAAGTATCTCGCAATTCCGGTTACTGAGCAAGCAAGTTTTTTGGATAAAGAGGAGCTATTCCTTTTCGAGCAACCAGTAGAACAGACATAGTTAGCAACGGTAAAAAATGATATTAACATCAAAAATACCTTCAAATATTTAAAAAATCGGTGTTAATATAATCCTCTGTATGCATTAAGATTATGTTTTTAATTTCAATCCTTGAAAATCTTTTTTAAATTTGTATACAATATGGTACAACTGTATTCAAATCCATTATGAGAACCTTCTGTATGAAACGACGAGATGTTCCGTGCATTGAATCTTTAAAAGTTACTAATTACCGAGCTCTGGAAAACCTGACTTTAAAAAACATTACTCCTTTGTCTGTGTTTTTAGGGCCAAACGGAAGCGGTAAATCTACTTTATTTGATGTATTTGCTTTTCTTTCTGAATGTTTTACTACTGGTTTGAGAAGAGCATGGGACAAACGCGGCCGATTTAAAGAACTCAGAACACGAAATAAAACCGGCCCTATTGAAATTGAAATACAATACCGTGAAAAAACAGATGACCCACTCATAACTTACCACTTAACTATTGACGAAGATAACTCAAACAATCCCGTTATTAAGGAAGAATGGTTAAGATGGAAGAGAAGATCGGAAGGTGCTCCATTTAAATTTCTTGACTTCAAGTTAGGCGAAGGACAAGTTATCTCTGGAAATTATCCTGAAAAAGAAGATGATAAAATCAAGGAAAAACTTGACTCACCAGAAGTTTTAGCGGTAAACACACTGGGACAGTTTGCAAAACATCCACGCGTAAGTGCGCTGAGACGTTTCATAACCAGTTGGCATTTATCATATTTTACAGCAGACGCCACAAGAGGCAGAACAGAAGCCGGCCCGCAAGAACATTTATCTTCAACAGGTGATAATATTTCCAACGTAATACAATATCTTCGTGAACGTCATCGAGATCATTTCGATAAAATTATTACTGTTTTAACACAACAGGTTCCTCGTTTAGAGAAGATTGATACTGAATTAATCGCTGATGGGACACTTTTGTTACAAATCAAAGACGCTCCATTTGATAGACCGATATTATCAAAATTTGCATCAGACGGTACACTTAAAATGCTTGCTTATCTAATGTTGCTCTACGATCCTAATCCTTCGCAATTGATTGGTATTGAAGAACCTGAAAACCATCTTAACCCAAACCTTCTTTACGGTATTGCCGAAGAATGCCGTAAAGCCACAGAAAATTCTCAATTAATGGTAACAACGCATTCTCCTTTTTTTGTCGATGCCCTTTACCCAAACGAGCTATGGGTGTTATATAGAAACGAAAAAGGTTACACAGAATGCAAAAGAGCCGCAGATATGCCTCGTATAAAAGAATTTTGCGATAATGGCGCTTCTCTCGGCGATTTGTGGCGAGAAAATTATTTCGATTGCGGTTATCCCTTATTCAATCAAGGGATGCCCAAAAAAGAGATTAAGCGACGTCGACAAAAACAATGATAAATTTCGAATTTCTGTTAGAAGAACAATCCGCAAAAGAAGCTCTAGAAATTATTCTACCAAAAATTATTCCGCCTGATAGAGCCTCTTTCAGTCTTCACGGATTCAACGGCAAAGGTGATCTTCTTCGTAAATTAGAAAGAAGGCTCACTGGATATAGAGCTTGGATAAATGATTCGTACAAAATAATCATTTTAATAGATTCCGACAATGATGATTGCCATGCTCTTAAACATCAAATGGAACAACTATGCAGAAACGCCAATCTTTTTACCAAGACATACAAAAACCATGATAACTCTTTTAGCTCCATAACACGAATTGCAATTAAAGAACTCGAATCATGGTTTCTTGGAGCTCCTTACGCAATTAAAGCGGCGTATCCAAGAGTTCCAGAAAAAACAATTAGTCGTTTAAATTCACTGAATCCAGATACTATCAAGAGGAAACCTTCCACAATGCTGTTGTCATGCTTACAAGACGGAGGATATTATAAAATTGCCTACCTCCCGAAAGTTGAAGTAGCAAAAAATATCAGTTTACACATGGATCCAATGCATAATCGTTCAACCAGCTTCAAAGTTTTCATTAAAGCAATAACGGATTTTTTTTCAGAAGATGCAAACCAGCTTAATCTTTTCTAATCGTCCCAGACAAGGTTGCCCGCTGTCTGGTACTCCGTGACCCGTGTCTCAAAAAAGTTCTTTTCCTTGTTCAGGTCTGTTGATTCAGATAACCACGGGAACGGGTTCTCCGTGCCATACATTTTGGACAGCCCGATTCGCTCAAGACGGCGGTCTGCGATATGTTCCACATACAAAGAAAACTGATCGGCGTTTATGCCGAGAAGACCATCAGGGCACGCGTCGTACGCATACCGCTTTTCCAACACAACCGCCTGCCGGACCAGGTCTGTGACCTGTTCCGCGAAACTGCCGCTCCACGCGCCGGGGTTTTCCTTTTTTATGGTGTTTATCAGATCACATCCAAACGCCAGATGCACACTTTCATCGCGCATGATAAACTCGAATTGCTCCCCCACACCGACCATTTTGTTCTGTCTGCGCAAAGCGATCATCATGGCAAACCCGGCATAGAAAAATATCCCTTCCATAATCACGTAATAACCAATTAAATCGTGGATAAACCGCTGGATATTTGCCGTCCCTGCGGTGGTGAAATCAGGGTCAAATATGGATTCCGTCAGGTTGACCACAAAATCGTCCTTCTCCTTAATGGACGGTATGGTGTTGTACATATTGTAGATATGATCCGGGTCAAGCCCCAGCGTATCACAGCAGTATATAAAAGTATCGGTATGAACAGCTTCCTCGTACGCCTGCCGCAAAAGGTACTGCCGTGCCTCAGAGTTGGTTACATGACGATAGATAGCCATCACAATGTTGTTTGCGGTCAATGACTCGGCAGTGGAAAAAAAGCCGAGGTTCCACAGTATCAGCCGCCGTTCCTTTTCCGACAACGCCGACGCCGATTTCCATTGTTCCACATCTTTCTGCATGGCGATTTCTTCAGGAACCCAGTTATTGGATACCCCTGTTTTATAATGTTCACGCGCCCATGGATATGTGAGGGGTAATATCTTGTTCGGGTCTGTGGCTTTGTTATTGATAATTCCCATGATAAAATCTCCTTTATGTCAAAAATGTCGTACTAACTTGGGAATGCTGAAAAAGTCTCTCAGTTTATCTTTTAAGATATCATCACGACGAACGTCAGCGACGTGGTTATATCTTCGAATACGGCAGAGGAGATTTCCACATCCTCTGCCATGATTCGCAATGACATTATTTTTCAAATCTTTAATCGTTAATAACTGGCGCAGAAATACCATGCCATCCGCCTACTGGCACGACTCACAATGCGGGTCTCCAATGCGGCATAATGCCGGTTCATCATCCTTATCCTCCTGCACAGGCTGAACCAGCGGCATTCCGGTTTGAGCCGCTGTTTCCTGCGCGTATTCCCGTTTCTGAGTGAACCCGAACTTCCCTGCGTCAAGCGTTGATTTTTCTATCTGGCTGGCGGCGAGCGTGCGGAGGTAATAAGTTGTCTTCAGTCCCATTTTCCACGCGTCCATATAAATATCGCTGAGCGCGTTACCGGATGTTCCCCTGACAAAAATATTCAGTGACTGGCTCTGGTCTATCCATTTTCCCCGGGCGGCGGCATGACGTATCACCCATGCCGGATCGATCTCAAAGGCTTCCCTGAACAATGCTTTCAGGGCATCAGGAATGCCGGCAATACGGGCGATGCTTCCGTCGTGATACTTGATCTGCTGGAGTGTCTCGTCATTCCACAACCGCAATTTTTTCAGCGCATTGACCAGAGACGCGTTGCAGATAGTAAATTCGCCGCTCACATTCGCCTTGACGTAAATATTTTTATAAATCGGTTCTATCGACGGACAGCACCCTGCTATGTTGGATATGGTCGCGGTCGGAGCGATAGCCAGCACGTTGGAATTGCGCATGCCGTACATTTTTATATGTTCCCGCACAGGTTCCCAGTTAAGCGTTGCGGTACGGCTGATTTCGACTTTCTCTCCCCGCTCGGCTTCGAGCAGATCCAGCGTATCAACAGGCAGTATTCCCCGATCCCATTTTGAGCCGGAATACGATTCGTACTTTCCCCGTTCTTTCGCAAGATACGATGACGACATAATCGCATGATACGATACATATTCCATTGATGTATCCGAAAACAGAACCGCTTCAGGCGTGTCAAACGGTATGTCGAGTTTATACAACGCGTCCTGCAAGCCCATGATACCGAGCCCCACAGGGCGATGGCGCAGGTTTGCACGTTCCGCTTCGGGAGTCGGATAAAAGTTGCCTCCGATCACGTTGTCCAGCATACGCACCGCTGTCTGTATTGTGTCTGCCAGAAGACAGCGGTCGAGCTCGTTACCTATAATGTGAGCGGACAGGTTCACAGACCCAAGATTGCACACCGCGGTTTCCCTATCCGACGTATTGAGCGTTATTTCCGTACAGAGATTCGAACTGTGCACAACACCGGAGTGATCCTGAGGCGAACGGATATTGCACGGATCCTTAAAGGTTATCCACGGATGCCCGGTTTCAAACAGCATGCTCAGCATTTTTCGCCACAGTTTTTTCGCGGATACCACCTTATGCCGCCGTATCTGCCCGTTGCGCGCTTTTTCCTCATACTCCACGTACTTTTTTTCAAACTGCCTTCCGTACAGGTCATGGAGTTCCGGTGTCTCATCAGGCGAAAAGAGCGTCCAGTTCTCGTCAGCCTCCACCCGTTTCATGAACAGGTCGGGTATCCAGTTGGCTGTGTTGAGATCATGTGTGCGCCGCCGTTCGTCGCCTGTATTCTTGCGCAGGATGAGAAACTCTTCTATATCCAGATGCCACGTCTCAAGATACGCGCAGGTACCGCCCCGGCGTTTGCCTGTTTTGCTGATAACAGTGGTGTCGTTGGCGATTTTCAGGAACGGCACAACGCCCTGGCTGAACGCCTGCGTCTTCTTTATCAGCGCGCCCGTGGCACGGATATACGACCAGTCATTGCCGATCCCTCCCGACCATTTGGCGAGCTGAGCGTTGTCGCCGATGCATTTGAATATATGCGCGAGGTCATCGTTCACCGTGGTAAGATAGCACGAACTGAGCTGAGGAATACGCGCCCCCGAAAAAAAGAGCGTTGGAGTAGATGGGATATACCGCAATGTTGACATTACATCATAGAACTCCTGCGCTCGCTGTTCAGGATATTTTTCATTGAGCGCCAACCCCATGGCTACACGCATCCAGAACGACTGGGGCATCTCTATCCGGTGTTCATCGACAGACATGAAATAGCGGTCATAAAGGGTACGCACTCCGAGATAATCGAACAGCCCATCCCGTTCCGGCTTAATATAATTCGCAAGCTGGTCTAGGTTGAATTCCAGCATGCGTGCATTAAGAAAACCCGAATCCACTCCCTTCCTGATACTTTCCTTATACGCAGAACGGTACTGATCCTGCAGAGTATTGTCACGCACGGACGTTCCAATGCACTCCCTGTACAGCTTCTGCATCAGCAGGCGAGCGGACAGCACGCTAAACGCCGGGTCACGCTCTATGAAAGACACGCCAGCGAGAATCAGGGCATTTTCTATTTCATCAGCCCGCACGCCGTCATAAAGGTTCTTAACCACTTCTTTTACGAGAAGCGAAACCTGTTCCCCGGTTATCACATCCTCATACCCCTTCGCCAGCCTAAGAAAAGTATCCTGCACCTTCTTCACATTAAACAGAGCCGCAGACCCGTCGCGCTTGGTCACGGTCAGTTTGCCGAGCATTGATTTTCTGGCGGACGCTTCTTTCTGTTCCTCCCGCGCTTTCTGACGACTGGCTCGATAAAGAATGTACGACTTGGCTATATCATACAGCCCGTTATACATAAGATGCTTTTCCACAATATCCTGAATATTTTCCACATTGGGAAAAAATTCAGTGAACCTCTGCTCAATTTCTGACGCGACCTCACAGGTTATGTTGTCTATAATATCCGGTTTTACAACGGACTGCGTAGCATGAACCGCTTTTTCTATCGCATTGCGTATACGCTGTGCATCGAACTCAACCACTTTCCCGCTCCGCTTTGCCACCATCAGCTTGATCATTTTCGCCCCTTTCCCTTATTTCATTACGTCACTCAAGAAAAGCTTAAATCACAATTTATAGTATATTAGACAAGCCTAAAACCACTGTATATTGTGATTAATCTCAGCAACAAAAGTTGATTATTTTTTATATTTTTTTATTAAAAGACACATAGAGATATTAATGTATCATGGAAAAAGATAACGGCAATCCCCGTAAAAAAGAGGTGTCATCATTCATCGCAAAAATCCTTTAACAATCATATTAGCAGTATATTAGCGTCTATGATAACCGCGCCGCTATCCTGTAACATTTAATAAGTCATAAAGAAACGCTCTGGATTGACGATATTTTATATAACAGTCACAACTACTTGTTCGTGATAGGCGAAAACGGCTGGATAATGCACGGTTCAGTATATGGAAAGCACTGTTATATGGGATTTTCAACAAATAACACTACTATAAAATACGGGACACTTCTGTTCCTTTCCATTTGCGTGAGCGCGACGATCACGTTTTTCGCGGCGCGGATGTTAAGCGAGGACAACCGTATCGAACAGCATCGTTACGAGTCATCGCTTATCGCAGAAAAAATCACTCATAACCTGGAAATAATATCACACCTGTGCGAAAACCTCTCCCACCATCCCGCATTTTACACATTTTTTAGTGAAAACCCTTATACCAGCACTAGTTGTGAATACATTCTCGAAGCCGCAAAAAGCATTTCCGCGGCGCATCGCGTGTTTATTCTTGATACCATGGGCAACTGCGTATCAAGCACGACAGTAAACAGCTCCTACTCGCTCGTCGGTTACAATTTTCGCCAGCATCCCTATTTTCAGCGCGCGTTAAACAATGAGAGTTCCATTTATCCGGGAACAGACCCGCACACTGATGCGAAAGGGCTCTATTTCAGTTCACCGATACCCGAACCGGAAACCGGCGGTGTACTGGGCGTTGTGGTTATTGCCATGGGGGAAGATTATATCGAGCAAACTATCCCGTCATCAGATAACAACCATCTTCTGGTTACACAGGAAGGCGTCGTTTTCTATACGCAAACACAGGAATGGCTGTATAAATCCATTTACCCGCTGACCGATCAGCAGAGAGCTGTGCTATCGCAGACCCAGCAGTTCGCCACTAAGGACATCATCGCGTTTGATTTCAATATGATGCAGGACAAAGTCAGAGTCGGGAATGACTCATGGTTCATAGACTATACCTCATTGGGCATAACCAACTGGGGTCTGATCAGCATGCATGAAGATCCTCACAAACTGCTGATAACGTCCAATCAGAAAATGATTCTCGTGCTTTCAAACCTCCTGTTCATCAGCCTGCTCTTTGGACTGATAATAGTTCTCCTGAATATCAAGCGCCGTCTTAAAATTGAAGTGGAACTGCGCACCTACAAAGATAATCTGGAAAATATGGTCGCTCAGCAGACCCGCGAACTCGAACAGCGCAACAAAGAACTGGAAAAGGAAATTGAACTGCGTACGGGAGTTGAGGAACAGCTCTGCTCATTACTGAACGAATGGGATATCATTTTTGAGTCAATTCAGGATATGGCGGCGCTCCTGCGCCCGGATCTGACTGTGCTCAAATGCAATACCGCTCTCGCCAAGCTATTCGGCAAGGAGATCAACGATCTCATAGGTCAACGATGCGCCCTCAGTTCAATCAACAGTAACGGCACCATGTCCGTTGCGGAAAAAGTTAAACTTACCGGACAACCGGAGTCTACGGAAATGTACGCGGCGGGATTGGATAAGCATCTGGAAATATCCTGTTATCCTGTACTTGACGATTCAAATAACCTGAGAACCATTATGCTTATCGCCCGCGACATAACTGAACGCAAGCAGAATGAACTTATCCTGCGCGAAGACGAGGAACGGTTCCGCACCATTCTCAATACAGTACTCGCAGGAGTGATTATCGTCGACCGCGACAAGCGCACTATCGTGGACATCAACCCCGAGGCGGAACGCATACTCGCTGTAAAAAAACAAGATATGGTTGATGAACTGTGTCCTGACCCTCTCTTCCCGCCGGTAGAGCGCAAAACAAGAACCATCGTGGAATGCTCAAACGAGGAAAGCACCGTGTTTGATTCGCACCAGAACTCTATTCCGGTGGTAAAAACTGTCAGGAGTATGAACGTGCTTGGCAAACACCTGATTCTGATCAGTTTTCTGGATATCCGGCAATTCAAAGCAATGGAACAGCGCCTGCAGGATCATCTTACGTTTATGAAACTGATGATGAACGCCATCCCGTTACCAGTATTTTACCAGAACCCTGACGGTATTTTTACCGGCTGTAACGAAGCGTTTGAAAAAATGGTCGGACGCCCGGCAGACCTGATTACGGGCAAAGATATTCTAAGCATTACCACCCAGCCTGTCGCCAGAACTTACACCGCGGAATTTAAAACAATCATTGCTCAAGGCGGGAAAAAAACGTTTGAATCACGGTTCATGTACGGGGACAAAACCACGCATGACGTCATTTTCACTCTGTCAACATATCCGATCGGTACCGAGAAAATCGGCGGCGTGGTGGGAATTATCACCGATATTACCGAACGTAAAGCCGCTGAGGAAAAAACGATCAGCATAGCCAAATTCCCTGAGGAAGACCCAGCTCCGGTCATCAGGGTTGACCGTACAGGCATCATCCTCTACGCAAACAATCCCGGCAAACTTGTCCTCAACAAATGGAAAACGGATATCGGAAAATCAATACCTTCCGAATGGATCAAGGTCGTGCAGAACGCCATGCGCTATAACGCCAAAATGATGATGGAAGAAGAATGCCTCAAACGATTCTACTCGTTCCTGATCGTTCCCATACACGGCACGGATTACATCAATATCTACGGCTCGGACGAGACACTCAAGCACCAGCTTAAAAAATCGCTCGATGAACAGGCAACACTCCTTAAAAATATCATATCTAACATCCCCAGCTATATTTACTGGAAAGACAAAAAACGTGTCTTTATGGGATGCAATGCCACCTTCGCCAAAATCGTCGGGCTGGATACACCCGAGGATATCGTTGGCAAAACCGATGCCGACCTGCCATGGACACAGGAACAGGCGGAATGGTACCGCACATCGGATGAGCAGGTTATCGAATCCGCCCAGCCGCTCCTGAATATTGAGGAAACAATTATTCACCCCGACGGCAAGGAAATGACTATCCTGAACAGCAAAGTGCCATTCTTCAATCATCTTAACGAAGTGGCTGGAGTAATCGGCATTTATACGGATATAACCGAACTAAAACGCATTGAGGAACAACGCCTTAAACTTGCCAGAGATATGTCGCAGGCACAAAAACTGGAATCCATCGGTACTCTCGCCGCAGGCATCGCGCATGAAATCAATACCCCCATACAGTTCATCGGCGATAATACCCGCTTTGTCAGCGACAGCATAAACGCGCTTATCGAACTGATTGGAGCATATCATGAGGTACTCACGGAAATAGAAAAGCTCAGCACCCCCTGTGAAACGGCGGAAAACGTACGGCAGATAGAAACCGATATCGATTTACAATTCCTAGAACAGGAAATACCCCTTGCCATAGAACAGACTCTGGAAGGAGTCAACCGCGTCAGCCAGATCGTCTCAGCCATGAAAGATTTCTCGCATATGGGCAATAACGAAAAAGCGCAGGAAGACATCAATCGCGCTGTTGAAAGCACTATAACCATCTCGCGCAACGAATGGAAATATGTAGCGGACATAAAGAAAGAGCTCGACACATCAATCCCCTGCGTCAACTGCGTAATCGCCGACATAAAGCAGGTGGTGCTTAACCTGCTGATCAACGCCTCACATGCCATAAAAGACGCTGTCGATTCCGGACTGTGCAAAAAAGGGCTTATTACGGTCAAAACGTACAAGCAGAATAATTATGTCGTTATCTCCGTAACTGATACAGGCATGGGGATACCCACTGAAATACACGGCAAAATCTTTGACCAGTTCTTCACCACCAAAGGGGTCGGCAAAGGAACCGGGCAAGGGCTGGCTCTGGCATACTCTGCTATCGTTCAGAAACATAACGGCAAACTGACATTCGATACTAAAATGAAAAAAGGAACTACGTTTTATATCCATCTGCCGCTGGAATAATGATTCAAAAGCAGTGCGCCAAACCTTTTTTTGAACTATCATTAATATGAAGACTCTTTTTTTGTATCAGCGAATATGCAAAAAAGGAGGAAGATACATGCCAAAAGGAGATTCAACCATGAAAAAACTGCTCCACATCATTGCCACGCCGCGTGGAGAAGAATCTCGTACCTTAAAAGTGTCGTCCGCGTTTATTGAAGCTGTCCGATGGAACAATGGGCACTGGGCATTCGATGAACTTAATCTCTTCACAGAAAAGTTACCTGAACTGGGTATTAACCACCTAAACGGCAAGTACACGCTTATGAGCGGCAAAAACATTACCCCCGAATTACAGCCGTACTGGGATCAGGTTACCTGTCATATCGACAGGTTCCTCTCCGCCAATGCCTATCTTATCAGCACACCGATGTGGAATTTCGGTATCCCCTACAAACTAAAACAGTACATAGACATCATAGTACAGCCCCGTTACCTTTTTCAATACACGAGTTCGGGTGTCGAGGGGCTGGCGAAAGACAGGAGGATGGTAGTCATATCCAGCAGGGGCGGAGACTACTCCGGCGAACCGATGAAATCAATGGATACCATTGAACCATACCTGAAAACGGTATTCGGATTTGTCGGCATACGGGATATATCATTTGTCAACGTTCAGCCGATGGACGCCATGGGGCCGGACATCAGGAACCAGCGCATACATGACGCGCAGGAACAGGCACGAGCGCTGGCGGCTCATTTCTAAGACATATTCACCGGTATAAACGACGCAAGAAACGGTTGTACCCGTTCCACTTCGCTGTACATCAACTGGGCAATTTTACGGTATGCCGCGTGACCGTGCTCCGAACTGCGAAGCTTAACAAAATGAAACAGCTCACGGTAATTCATCGTAAACAGCACCCGCCGCCGAAACGCCATAGCGAGCACATACTGAGCTTCAGTCGGGAATCGACCGGCTATGACATGATACGCTTTGCCTGACCGGTGAAGGCACTCGCGGTACGGTTCATCCAGCTTGGCTTCAAGCACTTCGTCAGGTATGGTAAACCCGTACTGGGCGGTAAAATCCTGATGCGCCTGAGTCATCATGCGGTGGCGCTGTATATCCCTGAATGCGCCGTAATCGACAAGTATGTCAAAGGTATACGAGGTATTCTCAAATTCGCGCAGAGGAGAATCGTAATCGCCGCGCCTGTCCAATGCCTGCCTGATGATATCGTGTTTCTCCGCGTCGCTCATGGCGCGCACTTTGTTCTGAACCTGCGTATACGGTATACGGGAGAACCTGTATAACAAGGCGCGGACAATTTTGTCCACGGCATTCTCATCATGCTCAACCAGCATAACGGAGCGTGTCGGCTCGGGGGTGCGGTCAAGCATGTTCCTGCACAGCGCGGACAGGTGTTCCGAAGTATCGGCGAGGTAAGTATTATAATCAGTATATTTAACCAGTGTAGGAGTCACTTTCAGCGCGGCTTCCTTCAGTTCCCTGCCGATTTCGTTCATCTCTTTCAGCGGATGAGTCAGCAGTTTAACGATAGCGTATGCAAGACTGCGCGCGTTGACGGTCATACCCAGATTGGTCAGGCATGATACCGGAAGCATGTTGCGCAGATTGTCGAACACCTTGTTCCTGACCGATATTTTCGACGCGTCCGGGTACTTGTCTTCAATGAACGCGGTCATACGCGGTATCAGGTTTGTGTATGTATCAAGCATATAGTCAACGGTTTCCGTATAGAGCTTCAGCATGTCAGCGTCAAGTTCGGGACGGTAATAGCGCGACTTGTCAAACGGCTGGTAACGCGACGACTTTTCCGTGTATGACGCCAGCCGGTTATCCTCTATCACCTTGGTTGCCAGAATCGACACGTTTTCCAGAGCAATACTCAGCACGGCATGTTCGGCAACAGAGCTGTGCCCGTAGCCGACAACCCATTTTTCATGAAACTGCCTGCTCTGGTCTTCGTTCAGTTCATTGGCTATTTCATCGAACGGTTCCGGCGACCGTGAGCATTTAGCGAACGCCACAGCGACCACTTCAGGCGGCAACCCGTTCAAAGTATATATACGACGTGTATTCACCGGCACGACTCCCTCTTTTTCTGTTGAATCATGAGTTTACCGCAATCCGGCATAAAAGCAAAACCGTTTTTTAACTTTTTTTGAATCGAATTCAGGAAATAAAAAAGCGGGAAACCGGGTATTGTTATATCCGGGCGGGATAAAAAAATGTATACTGTTTTTATATATTGGGAGCATTGAAAAAAAAACACTAAACAATCTCTTTGCGAAAGGAACGCAGAGGGTGTGGTAATCGCCTCCTTTGTATTATGTTACACGATGAGATCACCACGTCGCTGACGCTCCTCGTGATGACATCTGAAAAAAAAAGCTGAGAGACTTTTTTGTACGCCCATATTTATCAACGGACAAAAGGAGATTATAAGAATGGATATAGACCGCAACCTCGGCGAACAGCCCATAGCGCGAATCATGTCGGAACACCACCTGAGCCCGCACGATATTGTCGCTTCGTCCACGGAACAGATCACGCACAAAATGGTTTCCCGCGCCATGAAAGGACGACTCCTGACGCCGAACGTGCAGGCAAAAATAGTGCGCGCTCTCAACACGGCGTCATCCGCCGCATACACTGCATCTGATTTATTTACGTATTGAATTTCCGGTTCTTCCGACTGAAAAGAGCGCTCAAAGGGAGTTAACCTTTAATCTCTTTTCAGTATATTTATTGACCGATAACAATTCCCTGCAGAACACATTTTCACACGGAACATAAGTAGTTAAAACAGTATAAGCAGGCGGTTGCCCCTCATCTGAAACTCTTCAAGCCCTCCCTTGAAATCAAGGACTTTATACCCCAGTTCAGAAAGCTTTTTTGCGGCACGGGTACTCGCGGAACAATACTGGCTGGCGCAATACACAATAATATTATCGTCTTTGTTCAGTTTCTGTTTGGCTGTCTCACCATTGATATCGCTCACCGGAAACGAAATGGAGTCTTTGATATGCCCCTGTCCGTAACTTTCTTCGGACAAGACATCAAGAAGCTTGTAATCCTCCCCGCAGTCGCGTATACACATGAACTGCTCGTAGGTTATCATGCGCACGTCATCATCGCTGATGGTTGCGTCACCATACACCTCATCAAATACGCTCTTTGCCATGAGTTGCCTCCTTATCTCAAAAATTGAATGGGTCTATTCAGTAGTTGGATAAGAATCTGTAAAACAAGTTTCAATTTCTCAGCTGATAATCAGCAAAAAATTTCCGGCAAACTGAAGATCATTGTTCAAGAACAAACTTGTGCAGGACACCGAGTATGCCAATACCGATAAGTATGATGCTCATCGGTTCAGGCACAGCGGAAAAAGAAGCGGAGGCGTTTCCTGTCATGAAATCGAAAAAGTATTCATTCACAGGGTTGTCCATCTCTTCGGAAACGGTTACGGACTTGATCGGCATGTCCGTCCAGATACCGACAAAGCCGGTTCCCGTGGAACGCACCGCGTAGCGAAGGCTGTCATGCGTCCCGTCAGTATAGATGACTGTAAGATCAAATGACGTCTTGAACGAATGCTCTTTCGGATCGCGAGAGGCAATCGGCACAACACTGAACCCGACAGAGTACACCGGACTGCCCACGGAATCAATGGCGATACGGAAATGTTCCCGTCCCTCAAAACTAATCTCATTTCCGGGATGCGCCTCAACCCGGTCTCCGCCATGATACAGTTCAGGCGTATCGCGGAAAACCATCAGCGTTCCCAGACGGGTAGGCGTAGTTCCGGAACGGTTCGTGAACGACGGAATTTCGCCCGCAGGTTCAGCGCCTGTCGCGGCAATAAAATCCTCCCGCTCCTCAAAAAACTGCGGCCCGGCAAAAAGCGGACTGCTGACGGCGGCAGTTCCCGCTGTTATAATAATAAGGAAAAGTATAAATTTTTTCATATGTACCTGTCTGTTTAGTATGCACTACTTATTTACCATAACCGCAACATATTGTCAAGCATAGCTTTAATAACTGATGAAAGACCACTCATGATTAACAACAAATCGCCTCTTCTGCTTCCTGCATAAGGCGTATTAGTGCCGGCAAAATTATTCACGGTTTAAAACAATTTTTATCAGGTTCCGCCCCAGAATATTGCATACACGGACAGTCAGCCGGACGGGTCAGGCAACAAATATCCGCATAAAATATATTTTCTTTTCAGTCAAACTATGTGAAAATATATAGCAGTATTACGATCAACATATCGGGAAAGCTATAAATGAAAGCGGGCCTTTACAGTTATGCGGTTTGCATAAAAAGCGTTATGCGTGCGGCAGGGATTATCTCTGTCGTTTTTCTTTGTTTGGCAGGCAGTTGCGGATGCCGCAAAAAAGATCCGGTAAAAATCGGGTTTGTGGCGTGCCTGAGCGGCAAGCTGACTGACCGCGGGTATTCGGGACGAAACGCAGTCCTGCTTGCTGTTGAGCAATGCAACGCCAGAGGCGGCATCAATGGGCGGAAAATAACTCTTCTGATTAAGAATGACCTTGGCGACCCTGAAACCGCACGCAAAGTCGTTCTGGAGCTGATTGATGAAGGTGTTACGGCAATCGTAGGACATATGACCAGCGCCATGTCCGTAGCGTCATTGTCTTTGATAAACACGTACGAAACCGTGATGATAAGCCCCACTTCCGCGACGAATGAACTCTACAATAAAGATGATTATTTTTTCAGGGTCTACCCTGACGTAAGCATCGTCGCGGCGGCGCTCGCCTGTTTCGCGGCACACGAACTGCACCTCACTCGCGCCGCGGTTATATACGACCTGAACAACAGGGCTTACACCGAAACCGCCAGCCGCGTATTCTGTGAAGAGTTCAAAAAACAGGGCGGGACTATCGTGGATACGTTAGCCGTCACATCGTCTCCAACAGTTTCTTTTCACGAAATTATTCACAACCTCGCCGGTAAAGAGCCGGACTGCCTTGTCGCCTATACCAACGAGATGGATACGGCAACCATATGCCAGCAGATACGAAAAATCGGGAAGAACATTCAGGTACTGAGCAGTGACTGGGCGGCATCGGCTGAACTGATCCAATACGGCGGCGAAGCGGTTGAAGGAACCGTCCTGCTTCACACCATCAGAAACGACAGTAGGGAACCGAAATTCGTGCAGTTCCGGCAGGACTATTTTGACACGTTCGGGGTATATCCCGGAGTCAGGGCAAGCCATGCCTATGACGCGGCTTCCATTCTGATCAGGGCGCTTCGTGAGAACGACAATCCCGCAGAGCTCAAGCAAACCCTGTTGTCCATCAAAGATTTTGAAGGCATTCAGGGTAAAATACAGTTCGATGAATACGGCGATATAATCCGAACTCTGTATCCGGCCCGCATAAAAAACAAAACATTTAAATATATGGATAAATATGAGCACGGCTACCAGCCTCAGAAATAGCTTTTTCTGGTATTTTACTATCTCGTCGTTCCTACTGATAGGAGTTATCGGGTTTCTGTCGTATTTCAATATTTCCGGCAGGATACGCGAAAACGTGGAACTCAAAAATAACCTGCTCGCTCATTCCCTTGCGAACGACATAAGCAGTGAGCTGAGCGCCACTCTCAACCAGCTCACGCAACTGGACCGTATCATTCACAACCGCGCTATTATCGGCATTTCTTCCATCAACGCTTTACTTGACACTATCCTCGCGCACTCCCCCTCTTATGAGTCGCTCTTCATATTAAACCAGTCCGGCAAAGTCGAATACTTAAGTTTATGCGAAAACCAGAAGTCCAAAAAAACTGATTTTATCGATTTCGATTTCTCCTATCTCCCTGTTTTTAAAGACGCTGTCGACAAAAAAACGCCTGTGTGGTCTGACGTGTTTATATCAGTGGTGACCGGAAAACTGTCGCTCAGCCTTGCTCTGCCCTGTGATCAGGACGTAATTCTGGCAACATTCAACCTCACGCATATTGACAGCCTGATCGAAAAAATCCAATCCGGCAATGATATGGTCACGCTTCTGCTCGATAACAACGGCATCATGCTGTACCATCCTGAAGAGACCGAAGCGGGGCAAAAAATAAGCATGCGGACACTGCCCCCCGTACAGGACGCGCTCAGAAAAAATTTCGGTACTCAGCTTTTTGCCATGAATGGACTGCGATGCGTCGGAACCACCACTCAGGTTCCCCTGACCAACTGGATAATACTCTTAGCGCAAACTGAAAAAAACGCCTACGCGCCGGTTGAGCGGTTAAAACCCATATTTTTCATTACCGCGGGGCTGGCAGTGCTCCTTTCGCTCCTGCTCGCTCAAGTCCTCTCCCGCAGAGTCACCAGTTCTCTGGCACATCTCCGCATAGCGGCTTCCGAGGCGTCCGACGCGCGGTATTCCGTCACGATTCCCCCCCAGAAATATTCCGAGCTGGAAGAACTTGCAAAGGGATTCCGTATCATGAACAAAGCCATTGAGGAACGCGAACGCCTGCTCAGACAGAGCCGCGAACATTACCTGACCTTATTCAACGGCGGTTGCGACGCCATTTTCGTTGCGGAGATAAACAATAATCAACAGGGCATATTTATTGAAGTCAATCAGGTCGCCTGTCAGAAACTCGGATACACAGCGGATGAACTGTATGATATGACATTAACTGAACTGTGCGCCGCCAGCCCTGAAGAACAGGAACGGCTCGACCTGTTTCATCATTACCTGTTATCGAAAGGAAGCGTCCTGTACGAAGCGTCCATTATCGCCAAAGACAATACCCTCATACCTGTGGAAATACACTCGCACCTGATAACCATTTACGGAAACAGGGCGGTGTTATCCGTCGCGCGCGACATAACGCAACGAAAACTAGCCGAACAGGCGCTGGTTGAAAGCCTGAGCGTGCTGGAAGCGATCTTCAATTCTACAGCCGACGCGATTCTGGTGCTTGATACGGACACGGACACCATTCACGCAAACCCCAGTTTTACCGCCATGTTCGGCTGTTCGGATCTACAGCTTGACACGCTCACCCATAACGATATTCTCATGATGATCAGTTCCAAACTGCACCCTGAGGAACCGTACCGCAACACATTGATTCAACTGCTCAATTCCACAAACGAATGCCGCAACAGTATTACACTGGCTGACGGGCGGTCGCTGGAAGCGTTTTCGTCTCCATTAATGCGCAATACCATACCCTGCGGACGGGTATGGAGTTTCAGGGACACCACGGAACGTACCCGTTACGCGCAGGAACGCGAAGAACTGATCGCCCAGCTGGAACAGCAAAACATCGAGCTGGAACAATTTACCTATACCGTTTCGCACGATTTAAAATCACCTTTAATCACTATTGAGGGCTTTTTAAAAGTTATCAAAGCGGACAAGTCGATAACACTGCCCCCGAAAGTGTCAGACTTTATCGACCGCATGCTCAATGCCGCGGGCACCATGCAGACACTGCTCCACAACCTGCTTCACCTTGCGAAAATCGGACGAATAAACGCCAAACCGGAATGCATCTCTGTCAAAAATATCTTAAATGACATTATCAACTTGCACGAACACCGTATAAAGGAAAACAATATTTCCCTAACTTTTGACGATTCGTTTCCGATAATTTTTGGTGACAAGGACAGGCTTTTTGAAGTATTCTTGAATTTGATTGATAATGCCATAAAATTCAGCCGGTCAATGCCGTCGCCAGCCATTCACATTGGTACCCGGCAAGACAGCGGGCAGTGCGTGTTTTTTGTCAGAGACAACGGTATCGGCATTGATATGAAATACCGTGATAAGGTATTCGGATTGTTCGATAAACTGAGCGTGTCATCTGAAGGTACCGGAATCGGGCTTGCCATAGTCAAGCGAGTGATTGAACATCACGGCGGGCATATCTGGGTTGAGTCTGAAGGCCCGGGAACAGGATGCACTTTTTGTTTTACGTTGTCTGACGACGCGTTTGTCCAGAATGAGGAGAAATATAATGCCTGAAAAAAGAGCACGGAATATTCTGCTTGTTGAAGATAACAGCGACCACGCGGAACTGGTCAACATCGTTCTGCAAAGCATCAACCTCGACCATGAGCTCTTCAGAGTATCCAACGGCGAAAAAGCGCTCGATTTTCTTTTCCAGCGCGGAGATTACACCGACAAAAATCTGTGTCCCCGCCCGGATGTGGTGCTCCTTGACCTGCGCCTGCCGAAAATCGACGGGCTGGAAGTGCTGAAATATATCCGGGAATCGGAACAGCTGAAAGATATACCTGTGGTTGTGGTAACGTCTTCAGCGGCTGACCGCGACAGAAAACAGGCTGAAAGCCATAATGTCCACAGCTATGTACTTAAACCCTACTTTGAACACCTGAGCAAAATCCTGACCGAAATAGGTTTTGTTTCGCATGCGTAAATTCATTGCCCGGCAGGCAATGGAATAAACGCAACTAGTTCCGATACTGACAGACAATAGTTTTTATTTTTATCATCAACAAGTTACACAACAAACATCATATTCTGCTTTAATTTTTGCTCCCTCTGCGCTATAATAATTCTCCATAATGAGCGTAATTTATTTTGCAATAGCGTGTTTTATCCTGTATATTTGTTATATACCAACGTAAATAATCTTTTATCAAAATAAAATAATCCACTCTTTTATTGCTTCCGGGGGGAAATTTCATGAAGAGGCTATTTTTCGTTATTTTGAGTTCATTCCTGCTGACAGGATCCGCACACGCCACTCTTTTTGACTGGCAGGTTATCGGCGACGCTGGAAATACGGTAAACAGCAATGGATTCGGCAGGGTTGATTATGAATACAAAATCGGCACATACGAAGTAACCAATGCGCAATACGCCACTTTCTTAAACGCCGTCGCTAAAAGCGACTCGAACGGGTTGTACTCTACTCTGATGTCAAGCTCTACGCACGGCGGTATCACGCGTTCCGGCTCATCCGGTAGTTACACATATTCCGTTAAAGCCGGGTACGACCAACGGCCTGTAACATACGTAAACTGGTACGATTCCGCACGCTACGTCAACTGGCTTCAGAACGGCATGCAGTCTGTTGCGAGCACAACCGAATCGGGAGCGTATGTTTTTATCGGACAATATGATGTACAGTTAGTTGGAGGAGTAACTTATCGCCAGCCGACGGCTGATGTGTTTCTTCCGAGCGCAGATGAGTGGTACAAAGCCGCCTTTTACGACCCGAATACGGGTGTTTATTTTACCTATGCTATTGGTGATTATACAATAACAACATCGGAAGCAAATTACGCCAATTCCGTCGGAACAACGACCGCAGTAGGATCATATGCTACACCCAGTCCAAACGATACGTTCGACCAGAACGGCAACGTATGGGAATGGAATGACACGTTATATGAAAATTCGGATGGATTAGCTTGGCGTGACGTTTTCGGCGGCGGCTGGAGCGCTGCGGAAAAATGGCTCGTAAACACCGAAACAAATGGCGGAAACGAATTCGACCCAATTGAAGACAATCAAACCGTCGGATTTCGTATAGCCAGCGTGCTCCCATTCGATAATGGCGGAGCACCTATTCCTGAACCGTCGACCATTATCCTCGGACTGATCGCCGTAACGCTGGCGGCGATGCGCAAACGCAAATAGCACGCGCTTCTATCCATTAGATTTTCAGAGATAAAACCATGTTCTATCCTGAAAACAGGATTGGTGAAAAATTTATCAGTTTCTCTTACTAATAGTCATCACGATGAACGTCAGCGACGCGGTGATCTCATAGGCGGCATTATCCGAAAAAGGAGATTACCCACCCTCAGCGAGGGTTCGTTATGACCTTCTTGCTTAGTCACAGTGTCGCATGCGCAATGATTACCGGACAGCCCGGTATACTGCCCTACTGCACATGAGTCCCAATATCAACAACATAAACAATAAGGTTTACGCCTGTTGCCTGCGAGCAACCAGCAGGAACACGGGATACTCTTTCATTTCTCCGTTTTCAGCGGGTTTCCTGACAGTATACACCGTTCTGCTTTGCACAACTTTCAGCCCGGCGTATTCGATCAATTGAGAAAGTTCCGATGTCCTGAATCCGAAATGAGCTATGCCGTCCATACCCTGATGGAACGAGCCGTCTTCCTTTTCAAGGTCAGCGACAGCGAGCCACGCGCCATCCGCCATACAGGAATAAAAACGTTTTATCAGCGGCAGCAGGTGCGGTATATGATGCAGCACCATACTGCTAACCACAAGATTATAGCGGTGATAACAGGGGATATCCAGCTCCGTCTCAATCCTGTATGGCTGAATGGACTTCAATCCGGCTTCCGAACATTTACGTTCCAGAGCGGCAATCATTTGTGATGATGTATCCACCGCGACAACGGACGACACACGTTCCGCCATCCGCATGGATACCAACCCGGTTCCGCATCCGAAATCAAGGCATCTCATATCAGCGGACAGCGGTATATCCGCCATGACCGCGTTAGTGACGGCATGCGCCAGTTCCACGCGGACGGGGTTATCGTCCCATGTATAGGCTATTCTGTCAAAATACGACATAATGGGCATATTTTATCTCCGTAAAATATAAATTTGGGTAGAAAAACTCTATATTAACACTATCTAACTAATTTAATTTTGTCATTTTTTTTGATCTTATAATTGAATTTATTTTCTTTCGTGAATCTTATGACTTCATAGATTACCAAATAAACCGGTTTGTTTTGGATAGTTTATGTCCGATAATATCTCGCATCAATCCATATTATGGGAACAATGAAAAAGTCACAAAACACTGTCATTGCCAGCCGACGGTTCTGTGAATAAAAAAGACCATTACAATTACGTACCCTCGCAGAGGGTGTGGCAATCTTTTTTTCGTATAATGCCTCCGATGAGATCACTGCGTCGCTGACGCTCCTCGATGATGACATATTAAAAGAGATACCGAAAAACTTTTTCACAAACCCCGCTATTCAGAAAAGTCATGCGTTACGCCTCATTAGCGCCTTGCCAGCAATGCATTTTAACGCAATATTTATATTTCTTTTTCCCCGTATCGTGATATAGTGGCTGTAATACAAACACAAAAGGAGGAACCGCATGAGTTTCACGCAACTGTTCTTTTCCCCCAATGGGCGCATATCCCGCAAAACATACTGGCTGAAATACGTGCTTCCCGTGACCCTGCTCTGCTACGCGACAATACTGATTGACGTAATCGCCGGCACAATCTCCGCGGGTTTCGGCATATTCTCACTGGTGTTCGGACTGATTACCCTCTACCCATCCATCGCTGTCGGCATAAAACGGTGCCATGACCGTAACCGGAGCGGATGGTTTCTCCTGCTCGGGGTAGTGCCTCTGCTCAATATATGGCTGATTATTGAGCTCGGTTTCCTGCAGGGCACCATTGGCGACAACAAATACGGGACTGACCCGCTCAGCGCGTAACGCGTGTCCGCCGAGCATTCAAGACACTGGACGATCCTTGAGATTTCGCGCCCCCCTTTGACAATCAGCGCTGTCTGTGCTATCATTATAGTAGTAAGAAATTTTCCGGTATCCCAAAATCTTTTTTCAGGAGAAGCATGATGAAACGCCTGTTACTGTTAATAGCGGGTATTAGTGTGCTGTCGTGTTCCGTATCATATTGCGCGGAAGTACTGGTATCGCGCGGCAAACCGGTCACCGCCAACGGGTATTATCAGTCATACTACCCGTCAAACCTGACTGACGGGATATCATGGACATACTGGAACGCCAACGGCTACAGCGGCTGGGCGCAAATCGACCTTGGCGAATCGATTCTGCTGTCCAAAGTATCGTATTACGCTTATATGTACCCCGGTTCGACCGGAACAACCTCTTTGTATATCGACGATGTTTTGGTGCAATCCATAAACGTTAATGTACCGTCAGCAACCGATAAACTGTACACCTTCGATTTCGCGGATAGAACCGGCAGGTATGTGCGCCTGAATCTGAGCGCAAGTTCCTCATGGATATCCAGTTCAGAAATCGAAGTATTTGTCGACCGCACCACGGAATGGACATACATCAACAACGCAAAAACTACACTCGCGGAAAACTGGTCGTACGGAGAAATCGACCAGCTGTATTCGCTCTACACCGCAGGAGAAGGTTCGCTTGCCGTCGATTCTGAAACATGGTACTTCGCTGATATGGTTATACCCGGGCACTCCGAAGGAGAATCATGGGAAACAAACGGGTTCAAGTATATCTCTTTCGGCGATGAAACGCTGACCACCGACCTGCCCATGCTCACAGTACCCGAGCCGGCAACACTGCTCCTGCTCGCCAGTGCAGTCGCGGGAATAATCCGGAAGCGAACCCGGTAAACCGAACACAATTTTAACACCGTCCATAAAAACTATCATAACAACGGATTAGAGTTCGTTTACCTATATTTCGAATCTAATTCTTTCATTTTTCAATCAACCATGCCTCCAGCTGTCGTGTCTATTAAACGGGCCAGTAATGCAGTTGTTTTGCACCCACCGATTTACTGCGGGAATGACACTCCCGCATGGTGGGTGCTTTTTTATTGCCTTTTTATCCGTCAATATTTTTTACATTTTAATGTTTTGTAATTATTAATTACATTTTTTAAGCTATCCACAGCAACCATCTCGCCTAAAAGTATTTTTTTAATATTTCTTAATTTACTGCATATAAAATAATTATGATATTTATAAATTTCTTTTTCCGTCCATGGCACATATTTTGATTATAACGTTGCCAGACAACAACAGGAAGACAACCGGAGAAACTCGAAAAAACAGGAGGAAAAGAAATGAAGACACAAACGACGATATACGGATTGCTGGTAACAGGGTTATTTGCTCTGGTCTCGCTGATGCCAATGATAGCCATAGCGGTCAACGAACAACAGGAGATGCTCGACGCCTATGCCGAACAGACCACCCAATATATCACCGACGCTATCGCTGACCTGAAGATGATCGAGGAACAGTTCGCCGAGGAAAAAAATGAGTTTCTGGAAGGAACAACCTACAACGATCAGCTCCTCAGCATCAAACAACAACAGGTACAGGCAATGAAAGACCTGCTCAAAGCGATACGTTCTGCGGATATGGACGCCATCAAGGAAATCGAAGCGAAACAGGTACTGCTTGACCATAAATTTAATATGGTAGGCATGGAAAAGGACATGATCTGCGTCATGGGCGACCTGAAGAAACGGGCGAACAAGTATCCTGTTGCAAATCCCGCTCACTTGAATGAGTCGGTCAAACAACTCGAAGCAACATATTACGAAATGCTTGAACGTGAAGAAAATGTATTCTCCCAGACCCAACAGTTGAAACAGGCTTGCATGCGTAAGGAAGAGCTGCTGTCAGAGTGTGAAAAGTGTTTCGAGGCGGTTGACACGAAGAAGTAAATTCAGGAGCGGTTTTTATAGCGGGGGCAGTTCTCACGGCGGCTGTCCCCCGCACTTCTCCCCCACGAAAAAGCCCCCGGTACAAAGGATGTGCCGGGGGCTTTGTGTATACTGTCAGAGAGCGGTTTATTCTTCTATCACAGTCGCCGCTTCAAGAATCGAGACCTCTGCATAATTTAGAAGAGTCTTTCAGATATAGTATTTGCGGAAATTTTTAAGATTTTTGAAAGAGCTCAACTAATAGTTTCGATTTTATTCT
>QZJZ01000041.1 GCA_003599815.1 Candidatus Auribacter fodinae | reverse complement strand
ACGGTCATTGCGAAGCCTCGCAGAGGCTGTGGCAATCTCCTCTTTTCCATGACGTTACACGATGAGATCACCACGTTGCTATCGCTCCTCGTGATGACCTGATTTTTGTGTTTGTTGTCAAAAAACTGAACCATTTTTGAGATCAAAGTATCAACACATTGTAAAACAAAATAACAAAAAGGAGTATAGAAAAATGACCAAACACAAGAGCCTTGCTGATTTCATTCAAAGAACCAAAGATAATCTCACTATAATATACAATCCTAAGGATAAAACCACAGATGAAACCTATGAAGTAACTCAGTTAATAAACTCACTACTAGGCCTTTTAGTCTTGCCACAACAAAAATTCTTCGATGAAATCAAGAAAAAGAAGGTAATAATTAATGGAACACGCTTTCCAAAAGTAATCCAAACAGTTCAAGGAGGAACAGAATTAAATGCTCCGCATGAGAAGACAATGGAATTCTCAGAAATAATTCGCCACTTAAGAAACTCAATAACACATTTTAAAGTAAACTTCATTAATGAAGATGAATTAATCAAAGGTGTTCAATTTACAGATGACAACAAAGACTACGTGAATAAATACGATGAATGGGTTTTAATATTTGATACAATATCAAAATTGAAAATTTTTGTTGAAGATTTCTCAAATCAAATCATTGAACCTGCAAAAAACAAACCACCACTCTAACATAAAAAAAGCGCCGGAAGGTGAACCCTCCGGCGCTTGAGCGCTACCCATTCAAAGCGCGTGCCATAAGATCAGCCACCGCTTTGCTGAACTTACCCGGATCAGGGGGCTGATTCCCCTCAGCCAACAACGCCTGCCCATACAACAACTCGGAATACTCCCCTAACACCGGATCACTACGGTCTTTATCAAACCGCTCCTGCATTTTCTGGAATATCGGATGACCCGGATTCACCTCAAGTATACGCTTGGTTTTCGGGATATCCTGCCCCATCGAGCGCATCAGCTCTTCCATCTGCGGTGTCATGTCAGTCGCCTCGCCAACCAGACAAACCGGCGACGACGTAAGGCGTTTCGACAATCGAACCTCTTTGACATGCTCCGATAACTTATTCTTCAAAAACTCAAGCAGTGATTTGAAATGCTCTTTCTGCTCCTCAAGCTCTTTCTTTTCTTTTTTCTGCTCTTCTTCCGACCCAAGATCAACTGTCCCTTTTCCGACAGATACCAACTGCTTCTTGTCATATTCCAGAGCCGCCTGCACCCAGAGCTCATCAACAGCGTCAGTCAGGAGAATCACTTCGTACCCTTTGTCACGAAACGCTTCAAGATGCGGCGAATTCTCTATTGCGTCGCGCGACCTGCCGTTCATGTAGTATATCTTGTCCTGACCCTGTTTCATGCGGGATACATACTCCGCCAGCGTTGTCCGTTTCTCCGCGTCAGCGGTTGATTCGACCATCAGCAGGTCGAGCAGTTTGTCCCTGTTTTTAATATCGTTGATCAACCCTTCTTTCAGCACTTTGCCGAACTCGTTCCAGAACAACGTGTATTTATCTGCGTCCTTTTCTTTCATATCCGCAAGTTTCTCAAGCACTTTGGCGGTTACCTTGTTGCGGATAACCTGAATCTGGCGGTTCTGCTGTAAAATCTCACGCGATATGTTTAACGAAAGGTCTTCGGAATCAACCACACCGCGCATAAAACGAAGATATTCGGGTATCAGTTCCTTGCAGTCGCTCATGATGAACACACGGCGAATATAGAGGTGTATACCCTGCGTGGAATCACGGTAAAACAGGTCATGCTGGGCGCGCGACGGGATAAACAGCAGTCCGCGAAACTCGAATGTACCTTCCGCTTTGAAAGCGATGCGGTCCATCGGGTCTGTCCAGTCATGGCTGATGTGTTTATAGAACTCGTTATACTCTTCGTCTGGAACCTCTTCCGGCGAGCGTGTCCAGATGGCTTTAATGGAGTTCAGAGTCTCGTCTTTAACCACGGTTTTCGATTTGGCGCCCGGTTTAACTTCGCCGTTCTCATTTTGTTCATATTCAGTGCGTTCAACCTGCATCCTGATGGGATAAGAAATGTAATCGGAATATTTCCTGACTATTTCCCTGATTTTCCATTCGTCAGTATAATCGAACAGCCCGTCCTCAGCGTCGGTTGCTTTGAGATGCAGTGTAATTGCCGTGCCGACGGGTTCCTGTTCAATATCTTCGATGGTATAGGTTCCGTCGCCTGTTGATTCCCATCTCAACCCTTTGTTCTCGCCTGCCTTACGTGTTTCGATGACAATCTTGTCAGCTACCATGAAGCAGGAATACAAGCCCACGCCGAACTGCCCGATAAGCTCAGGAGAAAGGGCTTTATCTTTGTTTTTCTGAAGGACATTGAGAAACTCTTTCGTGCCGGATTTGGCAATGGTTCCCACATAGCCGATCACGTCATCTTTGCTCATTCCGATACCGTTATCAATCACCCGCACGGTACGAGCCTTCTTGTCCGCTTCAATACGGATCGCCGGTTCGCCTGAATCCGGTTCCAGAGATGTGTCTGTCAACTGCTGGTAACGCAGTTTGTCCAGCGCGTCTGAACTGTTCGATATCAGTTCGCGCAGAAAAATGTCTTTGTTCGAGTAAATCGAATGTACCATCAGGTCAAGTAACTGCTTTGTTTCCGCCTGAAACTCATAGCGTTCCATAGATACCTCCCTTTTCGTTAGATATATGAATGACATTAAACTTTATGGGTATAGTATTATAGACAAAACTCGATAAAGCGCAACCGTAAACAATAAGAGAGCGCCTTCCTATAACTGCCGCAGTTTAAATAATTGATCTATGGCATTTCGAAAAGTTCAGAGAAAAAGTTTCTCATAGCCAGCCATGACCGGCGGTCAGCGGATTTATCGTAGGCAACGCCTGTGGACGGGTCATCGCCCGCATCGGGTTTACTGAAACTGTGAACGGCATTACCGTAAAACACCATCTGGAAATCAACCTCCGCGCCATGCATTTCCTTAAGAAACGCCTGCACCTGCGCGTCAGGCACATGCGGGTCTGCCGCGCCATGGAGAACAAGCACTTTCGTCCTGATATTCTTCGCGTCGTCAGGGTTGGGCGTGTCAAGGTTACCATGAAAACTGACTACACCGTTAATTTCCGCGCCGCTCCTCGCCAGTTCCAGCACGACGCCGCCTCCAAAACAATACCCTATTGCCGCGATACGGGTTTTATCGACAAGAGGATGCTCACTCAGCACGGCTAGCCCTGCTTTGGCGCGTTCCCGCATCAGGGCGCGGTCGGCGCGGTATATTCCAGCCTGATGCGCTGACTCTTCCCTGTTTTTGGGGCGTATGTCTTTGCCGTACATATCAAGTGCAAAAGCGACATATCCAAGCTGAGCCAGTTCACGGGCACGCAGTTTAGGGTAATCCTGCAAACCGGACCAGTCATGGACGACCAGAATACCCGGGCGTTTGGCGTCGCTGGAATCGTCGTAGGCAAAGTACCCTTGCAGAACAACATCGCCGTGTGTGTATTCGACATTCTGTTCAATAATTTCACAATACCCGCTAACACAAAGACTTAATACACCTATAACCGCTACGATATATCTCATCATGTCCTCCCTGATTCAATTAAACTGCAAAACGAAACGCATATTTGCTATTCTTATTTAACAAAAAAAACGCTATCAGGTTCAAATAAAGATACATATTTAGTAAAATATTCTGGAAACAAACAGGAATCTGCTATACTATATACCACTGTTGACAAATCCCCAGCACATGATTTTTGCTCCAGACAATCACGTGTCTCAACTCTTCGATGACGACTTGTTACTCCGATTCACGGTTTCAAGGGCTCATAACAAAAAAATTTTCGCGCGGAACACAATTTTATCTTTAACAATATTACGTTTTAATCCGTTATATGAGTATGTACACGGCATGAACTTTTTAAGGGTTGAATAATCAAATTTTTGTCTGGTTTTAAGTTAAATATAATCAATTCTCTATAGTATGAATGAAAGACGATTGTAAAGGATCGGAGAAAGGATTCAACATGGAACGCAAAGTTGATACTTCTGATATTTCACGTGTAAACAACTCAATTAATCTGGTTAATAATATCCTTTACCAGCTCAATGACTTCCCTGTGTCAGACATGTTCGGAAAATCTTTTTATAATCTTTTGCATACCATGAAAACGCTTAAATTCGAAGCCTGCGGGACAATACTGGATTTCTTCAAAAATTCCACTCCTCTTTCCCCGCAGCTGATTGACGATTATATCGATTGCAAACTGACCGAGAGAGACCGCGACAGAATCCTTGAACTTATCTTTTACGCGGCGCCATCGCCCTACATGGAAATAGACTACCTGCGCAAACTGCACGATAACGGCTACATGGAAATAACCGAGACCGCGCTCAAGGATTTTGAGACCGTCATTTCATCGTTGCGCCAGTTAGATTTGAAACGGCGCAAAGAGTTGTGCGAACAGGTACAGAAACACATGGAAAATGAATGGACTGTGGAACCTGTTCCGGTTCAGCGCCATTACAAAACAGTTAATGGCGTTATAAAAAAACTGGACGGCAAATCAATCGTATACTTTTCGCCTGAAATGAAACTGATCGGCGGCCCCCGCTCTATTTTTTCCGGCGGGCTTGGCGTTCTTGCCGGAGAATACGTGGAAGGGCTTGCCGATACAGGTATAGAAACGTACGGCGTGACATTATTATACAAAAAAACCATTTTTCAACGCATATCACCGTATAATGTATCCACTACCGAGGAAATCGCTGTCGATTACTCAAAACTGCCTGTGTACGATACAGGAATTATCGTTGAGGAAAACGTGATCGGCATTCCGGTCAGGGCCCGTGTGTGGGAAATCAGGGCTGGCGCGGCACGTATCTTCGCGCTGGAAGACCTTACCTCGGATATAACTGAAATGCTCTACGGCGGCGACAAGGAAACCCATCTGCTTCGCGAACAGCAGAACCAGCTCATGGGACGCGGAGGGATCAAGGCGCTGGAAGCTCTTCTGGAAAAAGGCATTATAAACAAAAGACCTGGCATTGTACACCTTAACGAAGCGAATTGTTACTGCGCTCTGGACGAAATACAACGCAAACAAATGTTTCCTGAGAAACTGGATACGAAAGGCATCTGGAAAAATGTGGGGATCGCGTTTACCACACATACCCCTGTTCCGGCAGGCCTGCCCAAAATATACAGTCAGGCATTCGGCACAGACAACCTCCTGCACCTCTCATGGCTGTTGAATATGGATCCGGTTACCCTGATGCTCTATTACGTCCAGTACCTTGGCGGCAAATCATGGAATCAACTCGACCAAAGCATTCGGGAGAGGTTGATACAGGATCTCAAAAAAGAGGATTACGAGGATTTCATTGTCCTCTTTCAAACTATTGCCGGATCGAACATCATCCTTAATTTAACTGAAGGGACAGCCCAGCTCGCTGACGGCAGTACATCTGTCAGCCTGCGCCATGAACAGGTTACAAACGCTGAAATCATACGGAATTCAAAAAATTCTCCGTCACGCCATAATAACGGCATGCACGCTACTACCGGCGTGACCAACGGCGTTAATGTCCGTGACTGGCAGCCGCCCGCTTTTCAGGATATTGACCTTGCCGCTATTCCTACGGAAACCTTGCTGGCAGTCAAAAAAACGGAGAAAAAAGAATATATCGACATGGTCAACAAACGTACCGGCTCGCGCCTGTCTCCCGAACACCTGACCATTTCGATCATGAGGCGTATCAATACATATAAACGTACAGATTTGATAATCAAAGAGATAGATATCCTCAACGCCGAACTCGGCGATCAGGAAATCAATATAATCTTTGCAGGTATACCGCACATGAAAGATGAGCCGGCGCAGGAAATATTCAAGCGCATCCTGCAGGCAGTCAACTGGAAACACCCGAATATACATGTGGCTTTTATCTGCCAGTACGATATTACCATAGCCAAATACGCTGTGCGCGGCTCTGATATATGGCTCATGCAGCCCATCGAGAAAAAAGAGGCTTCATCCACCAGCCATCAGAAAGCCCTTGCCGCGGCTACACTGGTTATCAGCACCTATGACGGCGCCATGATCGAAAACGTGGTGGATATTGATATCAACCCCAAACGCGCTAACGGTGTGTTCATCACGCCATTTATCATGCATCGAACCGTCATGAAAAACGACAACCGCCTGCGATTCATAAACGCATACACCGAAGGCGGTAACGGCAGTGACGGGTACTTCAGCAGGCCGGTAATATCACTGGACAACAGCCAGGCGTTTACACCGGTCGCCGTTATGGAAAAACGCGACCGCTATATTATCGTTGATGAAATCAATGATGATATGACCCCTGAAAACCTGTCGAAACTGTGTAAAAATCCGCCTCAGCATTTAAAAAATTCGCCTTTGATGCAAAGCCTTGAAAATTCCTTTGAGAAAAACGGCGTCATATCCGACGTAAAATTTCACGACCTGCTTTATGATATACTCGATCCGTTCTCAACCACAGACCTGCATCACCTGTACGATTACAACCCTATCCCGTGGTGCCGATTGCTATATAGAAAACTGGGATATCTGGCAAAGGTTTATACCGGCGTTACCCACGGACTGCCGAGATTCGGCGCGCAATGGGTGCAGATGATGCGCAATGCACTGCTCAGGACATACGAAGTGGACATTCACCGCATGGCGGTAGAATATATCCGCGATATCTACGACCATATTACCAAAACCACACGCACATCAATTCTGGACAGCTACCCGAAAGATTTGCTTCCGCTCGCCATACAATGGCGGGAAAAATTCTTCTCAGCGAAAGAACATGAGTACGAACGCAATCTCGCGTCACGCCTGATACGCGGGTATCTGGATGACCAGATCGGCACGCTCATCGAAAAAGTGCAGGCTTCAGTAAAGGAATCCGGAAAAAAAGAGGGTACACAGCAATCCATCACCGTGGACGCGGAAATAAAAATGGGATGGGTGGTACAGCCTGACGACTTTGACGTTGAACTCTATTACGGCAACGGCAAACCGGTCAAAATGAGTCTTGTTAAAGAAACATGCGCGCTCAACCGTCATTGCACATATTCCGCAACCATAAAACTGGACAAAGCTGACGATTTGCCTCTGGATATTGTCATACAGCCTAAAAACCAGCGCATAAAATCGCTCATCAACAACGCAAAACAGCACCAGCCGTTACCGGGGCTTGACGATGTGCCGGGGTACGAAATCGAACAGTTATCGACCCTGATAAACAAAGTCGACGACCAGGGGCGACGCTGGTTTTCGGAGCATGCGTCACTTTCATAATTTTGAAGCGATGAAAAAGCCACAAAATAACGTCATTGCCCTGCCTCTCAGAGGCTATAGCAATCTCCTCCGATGAAGACTGTTACACGTAGAGACCACCACGCCGCTGGCGCTCCTCATGAGGACATCTTAAAAGAGGCACGGAGAAACTTTATCCAACTGCATTCGTGTGGTTTTACGAGTTTTCGTGCGGATAAATGAACGGAGTGTTTTTCAGGATACCGTCACAGATTACATCAAGCCCTTTAAAATTTCCTGCCCGTAACTCGGACAACGAGCGGATACCAATCGAATAGAGCGGCCATCCTTTAACCGGTTTCATGAACGGCAACGGAATCATGCGTCGAAAAAAGAAGTGGAACGCGTATTTTCTCGCCCGCACCATGACCGATTCATCAAGCCTCTTACCTAACGGCAACGTATCAAGTATCTTGAAATAGTGTTCCGGTGAACTGGCGTCCAAGGTAATACCCTTATTGCGCACCCATGCTTCGCCGGCAACAATAACCGGGATACCCATACTGGTCAGTTCCACGCCGGTTTTCGTGCCGTATATGATGACAGAATCGCATTGCTCCATTACTGCATAGGTGCTGATACGTGCCTCAGGCGCAATAATAAACACATTGGCAGGCAGAGATTCAAACCGGGCGTTAATTTCATCCACCAGTTTCTGCCGCGATGGGTTCTTTCCCCATATTTCAGCGGGATGTACACGTATAACCAACTGAATATCAGTACGTTTTCTGAAATATTCTATTGTGGCGACAACCCACTCAAGCATATTGGGAAAAGCGTTCGCCGGATAATGAAGCTGGGCATCCCACATGACATTCGTCAATAACCCCACACACGGTTTTGAAAAATCCACGCCGATTTCCTTTGCAATCTCAGCAAGGTTTTCCCGGGGTTTCTCATGGAACCAGATCCAGTCTTTACTGCCATACCACCTGCTTTTCAGGTAATCCATCAGTTCTGCTTCCCTGTCTTTATTTAAACTGACTGATTCCCAATGCTTTACATCCTCGCCCATGAGGGTATGGTGATAGGTGTCTCCATGACTGAAAATGAAACATGACTTTTTATAGGCGACGTTCCAGTTCACAACCCGCAGTTTCTTCGAACGGCACACTTCCCCTACCAATCCCTGCGGGACATATATGCCATGATGAAATACCGCCGCATCAAACGTATGAGAGTTAAGAAGCCTGCGTACAGCCCACATAGTAAGCAACGCCGCTCGTAAATAGCGTCCCGCAATAGTAGTTGCGTGAACCTCTTTTTCAAGGTCACCCCTCGCGTAAAAGCGGAGCGCCCCCGCCAGTGCGTGTTCACCCACAGCGATGCCGTCCAGCGCATATTCCTTGAGGTTCGATAAATCAATCTCTGAAGCAATGGACTGAGCACGGCTGAAATCGTCAGGTGAAAGAAAATCGCTGTAGCGGTGCACCTGCACCCCAAGCGACCTGAACATGCCGTTGGTGTATTTATAGCATGACGCGCATAAATTTTTTTGCGGGCCGTGCTTCGCCAGTTCTTTTTCCCTGATAGTAATATCTATGGAGCAATCCATGCAGGCGGGCAATACTTTGTCGCAGAGCAGTACATGCACTTCCGCGTCACGCAGGGTCAGCGCGGCGGACAACAGGCTCTCCAGTATCACGCTCGGCAGATGCGCGCCGATACTGGTGGCTATAAGCACGCGCTTCTTCTTCGGAGCCGATAACGCGTCCTGCCACAGTAAGCGTTCATCAGCGAAAATTTCGTTCCATGAAGGCTGTGCGAACTTTAAACGCCAGAAACGCAGCAGGTGCCTGGCGGTGATGCTTTTTTTAAGAAGATTTACCAGCGATTTCTTCATTCAGCAGATCTTTTTCCATAATCATTTCAGCAAACGCAAAATCAAGCGGTGTGTTAATGTCAATTGACTCCTGCGCGTCCATGACGAACGGGACAATCAGGTCACCGGTAGGCGATTTTTTGTTATACAGTGTTGCAGGCTTGGTTATATAAATACTCGCGTTTTGTATATATACCTGAGGCAAACGGCAATACGACCATGTATGCATATTCGGTTCTTCCCCGCGCACAAACGGTTTGAGGTAATCACCGTCGATACGCCACATTTTGTACGGATGTTCCGTGCACGCAGTGATGGAACGCAATGAGTCCGCTTCCTGATGTTTCATCATGGTTTCAACAGCACGGTCTATGGTTTTCGTCCGCCTGAACGGCGATGTCGGATAGAGCAACACAATCAGATCCGGTTCATACTGTTCATGTGCGGAGAACCAGTCAAGAGCATGGAGAAAAAATTCCATTTCCGTAGAATTCCTGCCCGCTATTTCTGCAGGCCGCATAAACGGCACCTCTGCTCCCCACTGGCGGGCAGTGCTGGCAATTTCCTGAGAATCGGTTGATACCACGACCCTGTTAATGGAAGCGGCATTCAGCGCCGCTTCTATTGTGTACGCTATCAGAGGTTTTCCTTTGAGTTCACGTATATTCTTATTTTTAACCCGCTCCGACCCTGCTCTCGCAGGAATGAATCCCAGCACATTCATTATACCCGTTTCCCCTCTGAACAGGTTTCAGACGCACATCCCGGTGACTTCAACAACGATTCAAGCCCATGCCATGTGCTGTGTATATCTGCGTCCCGTTTGGCGTAGGCGCCAATATTACGCAACACGTCGAGTTCGAGATCCTCGCGTTGCAATTGATTGATATCCAATATATTCGTACCATGAGCAAGCCATTTCGGCGAATACCGGTCAAGGTTCGTTAAAACCGCACATCCACGCTGCATGGCCGCAAATACCGAGGTATTATTCGCCCTGACTCCGCTCTGAAAAAAAGCGGTGAATATATGTGTCTTATCCAGAAAATAGTTTACCGCGTCATCCGATAAAAAACCGAGAAACTGAATTTTCGAACCGAATATTGTGGTCATTTCATGGCTGATTGAGGAAAAGTCACCGAAACTCGCCTTCTCGTGAAATGCCGTGGAAACCCAGAACGAATACGGCAGCCTGAACTTTTCCAGTATATCACGAAGCACCTTATAATGACGAACCTGAATTTTATGCGCCATGCCGAACGAAAAGATATTAATCATGCTCTCGGTGATATGCCCTTCCTGATTAACAAGAGGCGGGCACCACGCGCTGAGTACGGGTTTGCCCACATCGCCGACCGCTTCTTTTATCTCATCGTTTCCGCAAAACACCGAACGGCAATGTTGAATCAGCGCATCTTCCACAGGAAGCCGGTCATAGGTATGAAAAAAGAGGTCATAGCAGATATTGTTATCTACCATGTAATTAACCATACTCATCAGTTTTTCATGATCGAATGGTATCCCGTCTTTCAACTTGATGGAAAGAAGCATAGTCACATCGTGCAGGTTGAACACCTCATCAAAACTGATGCATGGTATATTCATGCGTTGCGCCAGAATACGGTTGAATTTGGCGACGCCTGACAAATGCGGGTTAAGATGCGACGTTACAATATAATCCATCAATTATACCTTTTCGAATACAAGAACACGCCCGTAATTTTTCCAATCCAGTTTTCGTTCCAGATCGTATCGCGGCTTAAGCCCTTCCAGCATAAAGAGGACCTTCAGGAAATCCTTATTCATCAACGTGATGTGCGACGCGTCCGTCTCAAGGTCATCAGTTATATCAAGAAGGCCTTGCGGCTGAGGATAATAACGGGTAGTGACATAGAGATATTTCGACGTATATTTTGCCAGCGACTGCACAGTCTGGCGAACCTGAAAAATGGTCAGGTGCTCAAGCAGTTCACGGCAAATGACAAGGTCAAATTTCGTGTCAAAATGATGATAATCCGTAACCTGCCCGACAGTAATATGATTCCTTATCTCTTTCGGAGCTAATTCTTTAGCCGCCCTGCTGAAATCTATGCCATACGGGTCAATACCCAGTTCCCAAAGAAAATACATCAGAGCTCCGGGCCCGCATCCGACATCCAGAACAGTTTTGGGCTGGAAGATCTCTTTGATGTTCTGAGGGTTTTTCGCTTCTATCGCGCGGCGTGTCTCAATGGTGTAATCATTGTGCCCGTCCCTCCAATCGCCATGAAAATAATGGTCATCATAATGAACGGATTCCACCGGTTTCTGCGTAAAGAGGATCTCTTCAAACTGGTCAACGTTTTGTTTCAATTTCATAGGCAGTGTTTTTGTCATGAACTCAGACATAATATTCGTTGAGGTGTCCACATTGGTATCCAGATAGACAATTTCTATGCCGTATTTCGAGCAAATTTCCTCCTGAATCGGCGGAAGCCCGCGGTCTTTCCAATCCAGCCCTTTTATGTACTGGAGAGGCTGAAGTTGTTCCAGTACCTCATGCGTTGAATTGGTGCACAAGTGAACGTAGGTTATCCCCTTCATTGCCTGTATCAGGGCAAGGCGCTGATCTTCAGGCAAAAGGTTGGCTCGCTCTTTTGTCCGCTGAATATACGCATCGGACTGAATATTGCAGAGCACTGGAATGCCCTGTTCCGCGGCAACCTGAAAATAACGGATATGCCCGATATGCAGAGGGTCGAAACACCCGTCCACCATAACGACTTTCTTTTTATATTCAGGAAGCTGATCGTAACGTAATATCATCTTTATTCTCGCTTTTAAATATGGTTTCCAATAATGGTAAATTATGTATGTCAAACGCAGTAAATTCAGGTTTATCAGGAGGTTGATTATATGTGCCTGTTTTATTGATCTTATCGAAATGCCCGCATTTCAGAAAACGCGACATACGGTACGCGACATCGAGATGCCCGTGCACAAAAAGGTCAAGCCGTGAATAAAACGCAAACGACGGAACCCCGCACAAAGGAGCAACATACGAAAAACCGCCGTACGTACCGAAAAACGCCTGCGCATTGGCGATTATCTGGGTCTGGACATCAAGGTTATCCCGCAAAGACATCATATCCGCCGCAGAAATGATACGGTGATTCGAGCCGTCACTGTGAAAATCGTCGTGGTCGTCTATCGAGAAAGTGGTTGAAAGCATGACCACATCGCAATTACGTGATAAATGCCGCAATAAATGCTTTATTGCCGTACGATTATCAGGCGTATCAGGAAAACACGCGCTGAAATAAAACTTCACCGCAATATACTTTTCAGGAAGTCTGCTCAGAATATCCTGAGCGGACTGGATTTTAAATCGCTGAAACGATACGTGCTTCTCAATAAAACTTATAGGGAGCCTTCTGCGCCAGAAAAACCGGAACAGCTCATACATATACAGAGGATGAAGCAATTCGTACTCGGACAGGGAATGTTTCTCTGTAACACGCGCTATTATTTCCTTATCAAACTTGCTGACGAACAGATGTTTCTGACCGCCGGTATCTGATATGCGCTGTTCGTTTTTCTCTTTGAATTCCGATTCGCTGAAAAACTCGAATATATCCGTGTAGGTACCGCAGATACCGGCATACCACTGGTTACACCCGCCCCGTGACACAACATATAACCTATTGGTGTCTATCCCGAAAGTATCGGCAATCCAGCGTAGAAGCGGTATCCAGTATAACACCTCAAACCCGACTTCGGACAGCCACGGGCCGACAATAATCGGTTTCCCGCTATGCGCGATGGATTTCAGCTTTTTCTTCAAGTCCTGAATTTCAGAATACTGTTCCCCGCAACCGGTTTCTGCATGAATCAGCCATGGAATTAGATGTTTTTTAAATATGCTTGTCCGTCGTATCCGATGCGCAAATGGTGACAACAACGGGCGCAGAACATTTTTTATCTTAATTTTGACTGAACTTTTTTTTGAATACGGCATAACCTGCTTTTCACCTTTCGTCCCGTTTTTCGCGCCGCGAACCGGAAATTGTCGATGGATGTTATTATAACAGAAACAATAAATAATAGCGGTTTTACCAGTAACGCGTCAAATGACAATTCATGCCTGACCGGCCGGCACGGCAATTCGACGCATTTTTCGATTATATCACAAAAAATCGGTGTGCACTCTTTTTCCAATCCGGAGGGGCGCAGAAATTCTTTCAGGAAGCCCGATACCTTCCCCTCATAGCCCAGCTTACCGCAAAACGCTGTGCGTAAATGCTTCAGATGTTCATCAAAATCAGAACTCTGATACACCAGCCCGCCTTCGTTCACCAGATAATCAAAGTGCAGTGTGCCGCCCTGCGTATCGGCGAAATCGTCCGTTACGATCGTAAATACAGGTTTTTTCAAAATGCCTGATTCTATCATCGCGCTGGTGTTTATGCCGCATACCGCATCGCAAAAATATATTGAGTGATAAAAATCATCGCGCGTGCGGGCATCAATCGGATTCGCGCCTTCACGGGGATAAATGGTGACATTCCCGTATGATGAGAAATCCACGTCATCCCATTGCCTAGCGTTCTGCGGGTGCGGGCGCACCATGATCGACGCTTCGGCAATGACAGGATCTGCTGAAAAACGTATCTTTTCAATCCACCGCCTGACAAAACCAACTTCATCCGGCGCGATAAACGGAGATGAACATACGTACAACAGCATCTTTGCAGACGGATCAAGAGAGTGTTCCTCACAAAACTCTTTTCGAGAATACTTCGGCTCGTACGTGAACCATTTGTCATAGCACTGAGCGCCGCTGACAAACACTTTTTCCGCAGGCACATGATGCATTTCAACAGCTTCCCGTTTTTGGAACTCATTCCATACAAGAATACCGTCCGGCTCAACTTTTATTAACCCTTTGTTAGTCAGGTTGTCCCAACTGGCGACGCAATGAATCGAAGGTATGCCGAGATACTGGGCGGCTTTTAACCAGTCTACCTGATTGGAATATATATCAACCAGCGGCGTAATGAGAAAAAGGTCAGGCTTAGACGATTTAATATGGTTCACGATATTCTGATTAACGGGGATAATGCGTTCCATCCATCGTAACCTGTTTATCTTAAGCCATATTCTGCTCAAGTCGCCTTTACAGGAACGCGCCAGCATAGACTGTATGAAAGACGGTATATACCGCCCGGCACGTGCCCGCAGCTTATGCGCGTTACAATAGACAGGATCGAGATAACGCAGGTAATCCTGAAAAATACGGATGATTTTGCTTATCCCGTTCCAGAGCCACCATACGTCATCAGGGAAATAGGAATACGTGATTAAAGGATTATCAGCAAATTTGTCGCACAGGTGATCTTCGGTCAGCATCTTAGTCTTTCCCAGAAAACACAAGTGAATCGTATGCCCCCGTGCACTGAGCATATCAATGACAGATTCAAAATTACGTATATACCCTTCTGAACGCATCAGAAAAAATATTTTCATTCTTATCTCACCATTACATGGAATCTATAAATTTCGCTTCTGCCCGTGAAAAAAAGTATAACCCGCCGGAAAATACCAGCAGTACAAGAACTAACGAATACACAACGTACCATATGTTCAGTTCGCCGCGCCCGAGAATACTCCACTTAAATCCTTCCACAATCGCGGTCATCGGGTTAAGAATAGCCAGCGGACGCCATTTTTCAGGAATAAACGACAACGGGTATATAACCGGCGTGATAAAGTACCACATATTCAGTACAAACGGAAGCGTGAACCGGACATCCCGCGCCTGAGCGTTCAATATGGACGTTACAAAGCCTATACCCCACGCGAGAATCAATGTCGCGAGAAAAAATATGCCGCACAACAATAACGCCGGACGGAAAGAGACATAACAGACCCCTGTCCGTACATAAAAAAGAATAAATATCCCTATCAGTACAGCTATATTGATGAAAAACTCCAGCACAAACGGAGCAATGCTCGTTAATGGAATTATTATGCGGGGAAAATAGAGTTTCGTCACCAGACGGCGGTTTAACCGCATACTGCGTGTCGCGTACAGCAAAGCGGTATTGAACAATGTCCATAAACTCATCCCGGTAAAGAAAAAAACAAGGTACGGCACATCATCAGACGGGAACTGGGCGAGTTTACCGAATATGACCGTCGAAATAAGCGCGGGAATCAACGGACGGATAATCAGCCATAACCAGCCAAGTATGGTTTCTTTATACCGCATCCGCACTGTCCGCACCGAAAAATAGACCACCAGCCGTTTATAGCGCCATAAATCCAGCAGCATGGCGATAATACCCGTGCTCTTCGGTCGTATAACAAATTCAGCGGGTTTAGACACGATACAACTGCCTTTCGTTATGCCAGTTTTGCCTTTGAGGCGATGACATTGGTAAATTTATTATTTTCAAACGTATACTTTTTCAACAATTCATCAGGGGTGACGCTCACCAGTTGATGTGCTTCCTTATCCCTGCTGTACAGATGAAATCCAGCCTTAATAAATACATCCAACAGCGCGCGCGGGTCTGAATCGCACGCTTTTAACCCTGAAGGCCAGAATTCCATGAACACGGTTACATGTTTACTGTAAGACAGCAGTTCACGCATACCAGCTATTGCTTTGCCTTCAGCGCCCTGAATATCCATTTTAATAAAATTGACGCCTGCTCCCGCGCCGTTCTGCTGTTTGATAAAATCATCAATCCGTATCGCTTCAACCTCAACGGAATGAGTTCTGCCTTCAGTGTTCGATATGCGGTGGTCGCCGAAATTGTCCTCTGAAAGATATAACGATATTTTGCCGTTCTCATCAGAAACAGCTTTATTGAGGAGCACCACATTCGTGTACCCGTTTAAACGGATATTATGAGACAGGATGGAAAAGTTATACGGATCAGGCTCAAAAGCGTACACTTTCCCTTTTTTACCGACCAGCTTGGCGAATAACAACGTGTAATAACCGATGTTTGCCCCAATATCAAGTATAACGTCACCCTGTTTTATTATGCTCTTTACGAAGCGGTCAGCCGCTGGCTTGTACATCTTGTTCCGCAATAAATCCAATGAATCCTTCATGTCAAGAACCATCGTATGCCCGTGCTTAACCGTTATAACTCCAGCAGAATTCAGTTTTTTCAGTTCAGGATCGTGTTCATGACCAATTACCTGTTTCGGGGGTATGCCTTTTGTCTTCTTCCCATGGATATGCATAGAGCTGAGTTTCGATAGAAAAGCAAAAGGAATCAGCAATGCACGCATGATATAATGCGTAAATGGGATTTTAGACGGAACAGGGATTTGCCGCGTGTTCAAATCTTCAACTAAGTTCACAAAAATGTCAGTGCAGGATGTATCCCTGCCGTGAGGACGGATAAAACTGTCAATAAATTTTCTTCGTTTCTGCGCGTCTTGATCCCCATTTTTCAGGACATCAGCCATCTGGCTAAAATGCTCTTCAAGAGTTTCCGCAACTGTGAGCAACCCGCCGTCAACAAGATACGGAAAATGCAGTGTGCCGTACTGCGTTTCTTTGAAGTCAGGGGCAAGAACTGTGAAAACAGGTTTACCCAGTATACCCCCTTCAAGAAATGCGCTGGTATTGGCTCCTACAATAAGGTCGGCGAAATACAAAGAATGGAAATAATCCATTTTTGAATCATCCTGCATCGGCACAGCGCCAAAACGAGGCCATATGACAGCATTCTCAAATCCATCAAAATCTACAGACATCCATTGGTTCACATTTGCCGGGTGAGGGCGCACCATAACAGCGGCTTTATAGATCGCCTTATGACTGGATTCTCTTAAATTCTCCATCCAATGCAAAACAAAACGGCATTCTTCTTTCGCAATAAAAACAGAGGAACAGACGTACAGAATCAAAGGCGAATTTGGATCAAGCCCTGCCTGTGCCATAAACTGTTCGCGGGTAATTGTCGGTTTGTATTCAAACCACTGGTCAAATAACTGCGCGCCGGTCAGATAAATCCTGTCTTCAGGGATGCCATGCAGGCCAATGGCTTCCTGTTTCTGAATCTCATTCCAGATGATAACGAAATCAGGCTGTATCTGGATATACCCTTTATTGGTCAGGTTATCCCAGCTGGCAACACACACCCCTGTTTTTATACCAAGACGACGCGCGCTCTGGAGTATATCCAGCATATGATTGCTGGAGTCAGGCAAAGGTGTAACCAGCACCATATCAGGATTAATTGCACGAATATGGTCAAGACAATCGTCGTGAAGCGGCAAAACGCTTTGTATTCCTCGCAACAGACGCTCAATAACAGGAATCAACCCGAATTTTTTGCAGATACACAACATTTTATGCGTAAAACCGGATAGATGTTTTTTATAACGGTGCCTTAATTTCGGCGCGTTCGCATATCGCGGATGCAGGTACCGGCAATAGTCCACAATACGACGGATGCTGTATTCAAATTGTGTCCAGACAGTTGGACGGGGTGCATTACATTCAGAGTATGAACAATTAGGATATTGTTCAATCAATGCGTCTACCATATCATTTTTAAATACCTTGTTGGTCAAAGGTAAAAAAGAAAGCTCAATTGTATGTCCTCTATCGAGCAGTTTCTTTATCACCAGCTCATAGTTTCTCATATACGCCTGATGGCGCATTACAAATAAAATTTTCATTCGCCACCATTGTTTTTTACATTATCGCAGTTACGATCTGCGGTCACTTCCCATTCCAGTACAGGACGTATAACTCCGGCACTGAGTTTGTGATAAGTTCCTTCAAATGGCATGGATATTTCTTCCGTGTCATAAGTGCGGAAAGAAAGAATGTTATAAGCAGTTAAATATTGGACGTCGCCTTTATGAGTTACTTGTCCACCAGCATGAACTGTATATTCAGTTTCCATGAGCAGATTACCTGGTATGCGTACCTGTGCTTTATAAAGTCCGGGGACAGGCGCATGATATGGTTGCGGAAAATAAGATCGAAAAACATGGATGCCCCGTGTATATATATCAAATCCCAGAAATAAATCTACATCTCCTTTAAGGGTACTATATGTAAACTCAATTAAAAAATCTTGCGATAGTCTGACTGCGCCAATAAGTTCATTCTGATCTGACATAAGACAAGCGCTGAGGATAGAAGCGAAAGCACATGAGGTGTTAGACCCTTTAGATTGAACAACGCCCTGATTTGGCGTACTGAGCATGAATTTCTGGTATGCATCTGTCACATCAAGGGTATTGCCCTCATGAATAATTTTTCCTTCATCAAGACAGATACAACGACTGCACATCCGCTTAATGGCTTCCATATCATGAGAGACAAAAAGCACCGTCGTGCCGGAATTCCCTACTTGCTGCATCCTTTCAAGGCATCTGTGTTGAAACCGTATGTCGCCCACCGCCAACACCTCATCAGCCAGCAGAATATGCGGCTCCATATTGATCGCCATGGAGAACGCAAGACGTAAATACATGCCGCTTGAGTAATGACGGACAGGCGTATCAATGAACTTCTCGATTTCAGCGAAATCAACAATATCATCGAACCGCTTTTTCACGTCTCTGCGGTCAACGCCGTATATCGCCGCGTTAAGGAAAATGTTTTCACGACCTGTCAACTCAGGATGAAAACCAACGCCTATTTCAAGCAAAGAAACCACTTTGCCCCTGACAATAGCGGTTCCGCTGGTCGGAGCGGTTATACGCGCCAGCACTTTCAGCAACGTGGTTTTTCCCGCACCATTGCGCCCAATGATTCCCAGCACAGTCCCCTCTTCGACAGAAAGCGATATGTTATCCAGCGCCATGATCTGCCGGGCAAGGTGCTTCTTTTTGTCCTCATTATATATATGCAGAAGCTGGCGCAAACGATCGATTCCGCCTCCGGCAATCTTCTGGCTCCGTTTGCCTAACCTGTAGCATTTACTTAAATTCTTTATAACGATTGATTCCATTAAACCGACTTTGAAATGACTTTTTGGGATTTGGGTTTAGTAAGCGCCAGCACTGCCAGCGCATTTGTCACACCGGTTTCAGGTTTAATATGTTTTTCATGATCCGCTGACTCCTCATACCATAATGAATCATAATAATAATATTTTTCCTGAACTGAAGCTCCCTGACACTGTTCTATCATTGCGGCGGTTTCATCTTTATCCAAAACATGATACCAGCCGAAATCCTGTTTTTTTCCATATGGAAACGTAAGCAGGAGCCTGCCTCCCGGTTTGAGCACCCTGTACATCTCTTTAACGGCAAGAAGATACGATGACGAATCGGTTTCCACAGACGCGCCGTACCGGGAATTGTCGCACCCGACATGCTCAATTGTCGATATGCACAGTATCTGATTAAACTGGTTATCCCTGAACGGCAGGTCACGAAGATCGCCGAAAACATACGATATCCGGTCGTTGCTCGGGTGCATCTCTTCTTTGTTCGCGGATTGCGTAAAATGAATCAGCCTCGCGGACTGATTAGGGACAAGACGCCTGACAAACTCAAAATTCAACGCCGACCCGGCATCCAGAACCCATCCTTCATGGTCAAGCTGCGCTACTTCAAGAGCAAGCGGTATTTCAATGATACGCTCATCCATGTCTTTGCCGAGGGAGGCGGATCTGTCTATTTTCGTTTGCAGTGTTACCAGCTTGTTTTCCATCGCGTCATTTATCAGAGCCTCTTTAAACTGGTAAAAGTAATACCGCATTAATATTTTTCTGAATTCTTTGTTTTCTACCGACCGTATGCGGCTTTTCAGAAATGATTCATCCAGCGCAGACAGCTGAAAAAAATGTTCCGCAACGCCGTTTTCAAGTTTGACGAATTCCTCGTTCAGCTTCTGTACCCATTTCTGGATAAACGCGGTAGTCAGGAGCAGATGCGAATTCAGCACTTTGGTGCGATATTCGACAAACCGGTTAAACTGCGCTTCAAGGCTCTCCATGTTGGTATCTTCAATACCTCGCAGTAACTTGCGAGCCTTTTTCACATACCTGTCCAAATAGTTTTTTAATATCGATTTATGTAGTTCTCTGCCCATTTTACTTTCTTCTTATTATACTGGTGTGACTACGTTTAGCACTTTACTGGCAATACTTTTTCCATCAAGGTGATGATGAGCCAGCGCTTCCGCAGGCGTGCCGCATGCAGGATACGTATCGACAGCGCACTTTGTAACAGTGACCGAACGCAGTTCAGGAGTTAACGCAACTGTTTTCAGTATCAGATCGCCAAGCCCGCCGTAACTGAAATGGTTATCCATGACAAATACCTGCCTGACAGCCCCCAGCGCGGATACCAGCCAGTCAGTGTCAATCCGGTTCAGCCATGGCATATTGATCACTTTTATGTTGATTCCCTGTTTGGCGAGCAGTTCCTGGGCTGTTAAAGCTTCGTTCAGCATTACCGGTCCATAGGCAATAACCGCGGCGTCAGCACCGTCAGCCAGAACAGTCCCTTTACCATATTCAAAAACATAATTTTCAGGCAGATCAATGGTTCTGGGAGAAGGTGATATAACCAGCCGTATCATACAGGTAGAATCAGCTTTATTGACACACCACCGAACCAGTTCCCGGGTCTCAACAGCGTTGCACGGTTCAGCAATAATACAGTTCGGCAACGCGCCGAAAAGCGATATATCGCGCAGGCTCTGGTGCGATTTGCCCGGGCCTGCCGGAATCAAGCCGGCGTAATGACAGGCATATATGATTTTTGTGTTTTCTGAGGCGTTGGCGTATATTTGCTCATTCGCGCGTGAAGAGAGAAACACCCCGAACGAATTAACCACAGGCAAATAGCCATGCAACGCAAGCCCGCCTGCTGTCGACACCATATCCTGTTCTGCAATACCGTTTTCTATGAACCTGCACGGATACGCTTTCTCAAATCCCCGCACTCCGCAATCCGCTGACAGGTCTGCGTCAAGCACAACTATATCAGAACGTTCGGCTCCAAGCTCAACTAAAGCATCACCATAAGCGGCAACCACTTTCTCAGCGACATTTTTCAACTGCTGACGATTTTTTTCCTGTGTCTTTTCAACAGCGCACGTAACAGGGACAATCCCGTTTTCCTTCAGCATGCTGTTGAGCGTGTTCAGGAGTTCGGTGAATCCATTTTCATAACTGTCATCATCAGGCGCTCCGGCATGCCAGCGGTATAACCCGCCGCTATCACGCAACGCCCGCTCGCCTTCCATAAACGATATGCCGCACCCTTTAATAGTTTCCGCGATAATGGCTTTCGGCCTGTCCGCAACAGCATGCGCGGTTTCAAACGCCTTTCGTATGGCGGAAAAATCATGCCCGTCGCAGGTTTGCGCATGCCAACCGAACGCCTCGAATTTTCTCTCCAGAGAATCGATTTCTATAATCTCGCTAACCCGTTTATCAGTCTGAATTCTATTGCGGTCTACAAGAACAATTATATTAGACACTTTCTGGTGAGCGGTGGTTTGCAGAGATTCCCAGATCTGCCCTTCCTGAAGTTCGCCGTCCCCGGTCATTACTATGATTTTGCCGCTACTGCCGGATAACTTTTTGGCGATCGCCATTCCTTTTGCTTTGGATATGCCCATACCCAGAGAACCGGAATTAATCTCCATACCGGGTATTTTTACGTCAGGATGCCCGTCAAGCCCGCCGAACCGGCGCAACTTCAGCAATTTTGAATACGGTATGATACCAGCGGCAACCAGCACGGAGTACTGCCCCGGGCAATCATGCCCTTTGGACGAGAAAAAGATATCCCTGTCAGGATGCTCAACGCCAACTGTGCGCACGTTTAATTCATGGAAGTACAGGTAGGTAAACAAATCCATGGCTGAGAAGCTTGAACCAAGATGCCCTGAACCGGCAAGTTTCACTGCCGAAAAGGCGTTCACCCTGCATATAGCGCTGATTATGCGTAACGTAACATCCTCACTAAGTTGTGCTGACAGTATTCTGTGTATTTCTTTTTCTGGGATAAAGGAAATTTGCAACATTGTCGGGCCCTTTAGTCTTGGTTATCAAACTGAACATTCTGAATCTGAGCGCTGTAATCTATATACAGTGTCTTGACTTCCGAAAACGCCTCTATTGCCGCCCATCCCGCTTCCCTGTATCCAAGCCCGGATAATTTCACGCCGCCGAACGGCATATGCGGTTCTGAGCCAAATGTAGGAGCGTTAATATAACACACACCTGTTTCAGTGTCATCAAAAAAGGAAAACGACTTATTCACATCCTGTGTAAACAATGAGGTGGAAAGGCCGTAAGGAGCTTTATTATGCACAGCAATAGCCTCGCTGTACGACTTAACCTTAAAAAGAACAAGAACTGGCCCGAATACTTCATCACGGGCGATCTCCATTTCAGGGTCAACATTATCTATCACTGTCGGTTCTATATAATAACCTTTATCATAAACGCCGCCTGTTAACTGGTTACCACCAGTCAGTATACGGGCTCCGGCGTCTTTCGCGCGCTGAATATAGCCTAGCACGCGGTCACACTGTTTTTTACTTATCAGCGGCGTGATGTCTGATGACGGGTCACTGCCCGGCCCTACTTTCTGAGCCGCGGCCTTTTTCAGCAATTTTTCCACAAATGCATCATAAACAACAGAATGCACAATCGCCCGGCTGGTCGCTGTGCATCGCTGTCCCGATATGGAGAATGCCCCGCAGACCGTGCCGTCAACAGCAAGGCTAATATCCGCGTCATCCATAATGATAACAGCGTTCTTTCCGCCAAGTTCAAGCGACAGTTTGGCATTCCGCCCAGCGCAGTTTTTACCGATTATCGCCCCGATCTGACTCGACCCGGTGAACGAGATCATGTCCACGCCGGGATGAAGAGTCAATGCCTCGCCGCATTCCGAGCCGAACCCGTGAATAAGGTTCAATACGCCGGCTGGCAACCCTGCCTCAGCCATGATTTTTACGAATTCGCCTGTTGTCTGGGGCGTGTTTTCTTCAGATTTAAGGATCACTGAATTGCCGCATAACAACGCGGGAAATGTTTTCCAGCAGGTTATCGCCATCGGAAAGTTCCAAGACGTGATGATGCCGACAACGCCAACCGGGTACCGTTTGGTCATCGCAAACCGTTTCCGCAACCCGGAATGAGCGGTTTTGCCAAACCAGCGGCGGCCTTCACTGCCGGCGTAGAACGCCATGTCTATGCCTGACTGCACATCGCCCATAGCGCCGGCAACGGTTTTGCCGTTCTCACGCGAGAGGATTTTCGCCAGTTCCTCCTTGCGCGACTGCATGATTTGTCCGGCTTTATATAAAATTTCGCCGCGCTGTGGAGGCGGTACGTTTTTCCATTCCTGAAACGCCGTGCGGGCGGCAGTAACCGCGGCGGCAACGTCTTCTTTTCCGGATCGGGGAAAAAGCCCGATCACATCCTGAATGTCAGACGGATTAACGTTCTCGAATGTCAGTCCCGATAGAGCGTCGCACCATTCCGCGCCAATATAATTTTTAAAGTGAGTTGTCATCAATAGCCTCCATGCGTATTTACCAGCAACTGTATCCGCCGTCGAGCACCATGTTGGCTCCTGTCATATATGATGACGCGCCTGACGCAAGAAACACTATGGCGCCATTATACTCATCCTGACGGGCCATTCGGCCGAGCGGCACTTTCGCAATATAATTTTTTAGAAATGTCTGATCCTGATTATTAAAAACCCCGGCAAGCGTCAGCGTATTGACCCTGACGTTCTTCCCCGCCCAGTACGTTGCAAGGTAACGGGTTAAATTAAGCACAGCCGACTTGGTAACCGAATAGGCAACCGGCTTAAAAAACGGTTTTTCCGCACTTTTATATTCATATATCCTCTGGTCAGGCGACAGTATTCCGTAAATCGATGAAATATTGATTATGCTTCCGCCGCCGTGCTTTGCCATGTGCCCGCCGATAACCTGACAACAATAAAACATGCCGGTTACGTTGACGTCAAGCATTGCCTGCCATGATTTTTCGGGATAGTCTTCAAAAGGGCCTGTATCCTGTTCAGAAGCGTTTGGCGGCGCGTCAAGCGCGGCGTTATTGACAAGGATAGATGGGGTTCCCAGCACATCAATAACCCGCTGTAATCCGTCCTGAATGGATTCTTTTTTCGTAATATCCACTTTTACAGTTATAAATGAGTCAGATTCCGTTTTCGGCAAACTGTTTTTCGGGCTATTGAAATTAATATCAAAAGCCGCAACCTTTGCCCCGGCGCGAAAAAGGGTATTCACATATTCGCCGCCAAGCTGTCCGGCCGCACCGGTCACGACCGCCACTTTTCCGGACAGGTCAAATAAATTGCTATTCGCCATGTTGTTTCGCCTCTAATATAAAATCACAGAATTCGCGTACGGCTCCATGTCCGCCCGGACGTGAAGTCACATACGCCGCGTATTGAAAAACACTTGGATAGGAATCCTGCACACAAGCAGGCAACCCGACATGCTTCAGGCATTCTATATCATTAATATCATTGCCGAGAAAGGCAGTCTGTTCCATGGATACGCCCAGTTTATCCGCTTCAGCTCGCAATGTTTCCAGCTTATCTTCGCAACCGTGTATACAAGGTATTTTCAGTTTCGTACAGCGAGCGCGAACCACCGGATTGGGTTCTGAGGATATCACAAGGGTATGCACTCCGATTTGACGCAGAAAGTACGGCCCGTAACCGTCACTTCTGTTGCAGATCACGGATTCTTTTCCATCCTCTGACACAATGACCCTGTTATCGGTAAACACCCCATCAAAGTCAAAAACGACCATCAGAATATTATGCGCCAGAGAGTATAAGTTCTTCTTCATCCTCAAGAGATTTTCGTGTGGAGGTTGCAAGCTGGTCATAACTTATCAGTTGTTCTTCCTTAACATCAACCATTAACTGACAGCCGACTACATTGTTCAGTTCATATGGAAGCAAACCGTCACCCGGAGATTTCAGTACGATATCATCTTTGGTCAGGATATGCCCTGCAGGCAGGGATTGAGCGAAGTAGAGGCTTTTGCCCATTTTTTTGCGGGCGCTGATTTCATAATCCCATATTTTTTTCGTTCCGTCTCCGAGAGCGACATCAATGCGCTTCAGATCCCTGATCTGCTTTTTCAACCCGATTGGTTCCAGAGAAAACTTATGGTCTGTCCCCTTAGATGCATGGTTCAGTGTAAAATGTTTCTCAACTACGGTTGCGCCCAGCATATACGCTATAACCGGCGCTAAAATACCGTTATCATGACCGGAATATCCGATTACCGCTTCGGGAAACTCGTTTTTGAGTGTCTGTATCACTTTCAGGCTCAGTGTTTCATATTCCGCTGGATACGAACAGGTGCAGTGCAGGAGGCACAGTTTATCATGAAATCTAAGAATAGTATCGTATGCCTTCCGCACTTCATCAAGCATTGCGGCGCCGGTTGACAATATAACAGGCTTTCCGGTGCGAGCAACTTCCGTAATGAGCGGTATATTGGTGACGTCAGCGGACGCGATCTTGTAACTGCCTATGCCAAGCCGTTCCAAAAACTCAAGGCTGGCAAAGTCAAAAACCGTGCTCATGAATTCCACGTTATTCTCTTCCGCGCATTGTTTCAATTCCACATATTCATCCCACCCGAATTCAAGAAACTCACGGTGTTCTCCATAGGTATCGCCAAAACTATTTTCATTGTCATACGGCTTATTATACATAGCCTTAGTGTACAATGACTTATTATCACGTTTCTGAAATTTTACCGCGTCCGCACCGCATTCGGCGGCAACCTTGATCATTTCTAATGCTTTGGAAAAATCTCCCTGATGATTATGACCAATTTCAGCGATAAAATAACAGGGCCCGTCCGAGGAAATAACACTTTTGCCGAACTTAATGGATTTCATATGCTTAACGCCTCCACAATGAGATGGAATACAGAGTTTCTACAACGGATAGAAAACTAATTATATAAGTTTGTAAAATTTACGCAAGAACTTTAATTTCTATTTGTGTAAGTATTTAATCTGAGTTCAGAAATATTTAGTTATCAATTAGCATCACATCGTAGAACCTTCGTTCGCTTGACAAAACAGAATGCCGCGCGTTCATTGACCGATAATTACCTGAAGAACAAAGGAGTAATGTTGGCGCGCTGAAAAAGCCTCTAATTCTTCTTTTAAACTGCCTCATGGCGAATTCAGGTCGATTATTTATGAACATCATCAGTGACAGTATGTTCGGGAGAGGGTATTGTAAAATGGAAAGAACATCCTTTCCCCTCGCCGTCGGATTCAATCCAGATTCTGCCTCCATGTACATCTATAATCCGTTTGACGAGGGCAAGCCCGATTCCACTTCCTTCCGTGGCATGATCCAGCTTCTCAAACAAATTGAACACTTTATCAAAATATTTCGGGTTCATTCCCATCCCGTTATCCTCAATATAAATAACCGAGTCGTTTCCATCTTTATACGATCCGATTTTTATCCGCGGTTCGGGGGTGTTTCCGATATATTTCACCGCGTTATCTATAAGATTAACCATCACTTCCAGCAATCGTTTGCGGTCTCCGGTTATTGCAGGAAAATGCTCATCAGCAATCACTGCTATATTTTTGCTCCGCAGGCGCTCCTCGAACATTTGTTTTGCCTCATCAATGAGGGCTTTGAAATCAATGTGTTCATACGTCCCGATTATACGCCCGACTTTGGACAGCTCCACCAGTTCTTCCAGCAACTGGCGCATTTTTCGGGCGGCACTATTCATCCGCCTGATGAAATCTTTGCTTTTATCAATGCATTGCGAACCTATAGATTGTTCAAGGAGCCCCAGAAACCCCTCAATGGTAATCAGTGGTGTTTTCAAATCGTGAGAAGCGGTGTACAGGAACCGTTCCATTTCAGCATTTCTCTGCTCCATTTCCTTGAGTAAATTTTCCGTTCTTTCTTCATGGTGTTTACGTTCAGTAATATCCTGAGCCACACCCAGCATTCGGACAGGATTGTTATCCGAATCGTAAAAAACACTGCCTGTTGCTGATATCCATCGTATTGTGCTGTCCGGCCATACGATCCGATGTTCTATATAATACTCCTGATGCTCGCTGACAGCTCTGTTGACAGTATCCTTGACAAACTGACGGTCTGGCGGGTACACGCAACGAAGGTAATCTTCATAGGTTAGTTTCAGTTCTCCCTGCGGAAACCCGAATAATGGGCCGACCTGATCCGACCAATGCAGGTCTCCGGTTTTAATATTCCAGTCCCAACTGCCGATTTTTGCCACCCTCTGCGCCAGCGAATACCGTTCCTCGCTCATTCGCAATTCCTCATTCGCCTTGATACGCAATAACGTATTTTCCGCGATATCAGAGATAAAATTAATAAGAGCTTTGTCATATTCAAGTATATAATTAACTTTTTCGTGGGTAAATACAGGCGTGCAGTCAAGCGCGGATAAATAACTTTCAAGCTCAAAATTAAATTCATGTGCCTGAGTAATAAAAAAATCCCTGTCAGGTTTTTCGCCTTCATAAAAGAACTGCCCAAGAAACATGGTCGCCAAATGCTTTTCAGACACAATAATAGGCATCCCAATGTCCCATAAGCCGTTTTTACATTTATACTGGTACGCTTCCCCTTTGACAAGGCACGCTTTGATTAAGCTGTCGCTCTCCCTGCACCTCTTGAGCGATATGGGATTTGCCCGGTGAAAATACACGCAGATATCCTGCCAGCCGGCTCCGACAAGGACTGAATCGTCAATCGCATCGATAATCCCGATCGGCATACCCGTTGTCCGATAATGAGAATCAGCCATCTTTTGTATTATTGACAGATCAAGCAAATCCCGTAACTGATAATCAAACATAGCACAATCTTCGTTAAGGTTTAATCCCATCACTTAATAGTCGCAAAAAAAGCCTTGCATCTCAATTACAAAATCAATAAAGCTGATATTATTTTGATTCTATTCCGGTTTAAAAGTACAAATACATTCTATCTATTTTATCACAAGGCACCAATCAAAAAACTATATTGAGAAAGATGAAAAAGTCACAAGAGAATGTCATTGCTCTGCCCCGCAGGGGCTGTGGCAATCTCAGCTCTATTCATTTTGAGATCACCACGTCGCTAACGCTCCTCGTGATGACATCTTAAAAGAGGAACTTGGAATCTTCTTCAGCGCTCCCATATTATTTAGATAGTTTAGTGATTATCACATAATGGAAAATATCTTTTCTTTTTATCGCCTTTTCCTGATGGTATACTATGCAAGGATGATAAGGACAGCTTACTGTCCATTCACTATATGCAATTTAGTGTTAATCAACACACTAAGGAGATACACGGTGAGTTCAGTTTTCTTTCCCAAAAAAATGGTTGGAAACATCATTATATATAGTACTCGATTTTTATTAAGGCTGAGGTATAAAAAAAAGATATCAGGATTGAAAGCTGTATATAAAAACGGGCATACCGGCATTTTTTTTCTGGCAAACCATCCGGCGCTGATTGATCCCGTACTGATGTTCTCCATTCTGTATCCGCTATTCACTCCCAAGGCAATCGCTGACGAGTATCAGGTCAACCGCCCGATAATCGGCCCGCTGTCACGGTACCTCGGCGTCAAACCGATCCCCAATCTGGAGAGGTCAGGCATCGAGCAGGCTCAACAGAAAGGTTCTGTGACGGATGATATAATCAACTGGCTTAAAAACGGTGATAATGTCCTGCTATACCCTGCAGGACGAATAAAACGCTCATACAAGGAAGAAATTGGCGCAACAAGCAGTGTAAAAGCCATTCTGGAAGCACTTCCGGAAGTACGCATTATCCTTATACGCCAGAATGGGTTATGGGGAAGTAAATTCAGTTTTGGATTCAACGGGCAACGCCCGCATGCAGGAAAAGTTTTACGGGAAGCGCTTCGCTTTCTTGCCTGCGACCTGCTTTTTTTTATGCCCCGCCGTACAGTGGAATACGAATTCATTGAAGCGGCAGATATGCCCCGTTCCGGGAGCCGGCAGGAAATCAATGCATGGCTGGAATCATTCTTTAACAGCAATGCCGCTCCGAACAGATATGTTCCCTATTACTTCTGGCAAGGATCAAAACCTGAAGACCGCCCCGACCCCGCTATACATTATATTAAAGGAGACGCGGGCTCCGTTCCAGAAGCGACGCGCCACATTGTCATGTTGCATCTTAAAGAACTATCCGGTATGCCTCATATCACAGGGGAACAACGCCTTAACTACGATCTTGGACTTGACAGCCTCGCACTGGCAGACCTTAACTCATGGCTGGAAGAAGAGTTCGGGTTTTCCGCGGGTACGCCGGAAGCGCTCACCACAGTAAATGACGTGCTCCTCGCCGCAGTGGGTAAAGCAATATCCACCCGTGAAGTAGACATCAAACCGGTACCGCCGCTCTGGCTAAAACACGCGGACTGCGCTCAACTATCTATGCCAGAGGGCGATACTATACTGCGCATATTCCTGAAAAAAGCGGCTGAATGTCCCAGCCGCGCGATCATCGCCGACCAGTTAAGCGGTGTGAAAACGTACCGTGACGTTACCTGCGCCCTGCTCATACTACAGCCGGTTTTTCAAAAACTGCCAGGCGACTATATCGGCATCATGATGCCCGCATCCGCTACTGCCGCGATTATGTACCTTGCGGTATTGAGCGCCGGAAAAACCCCGGTTATGGTCAACTGGACGACAGGCATCCGAAACGTACAGCATTCTCTGGATTTACTATCGGTACAACAGGTCATAACATCACGCCTGCTTGTTGAAAAGCTGAGCCAGCAAGGCATAACCTGCGATGATATATCAGGCCGCTTTTACTTTCTTGAAGATCTTGCCCGGCGTATCTCGTTACGGCAGAAAATGTCCGGTTTGTTAAAAAGCAGAATCTCATGGAAAAACCTCTATCAGGCTGACGTGCCTGATACCGCAGTAATATTATTCACCAGCGGATCGGAAAATGTGCCCAAAGCAGTACCCCTGACACAAGGCAACCTCATTGCCAACCTGCGTGACATATCCTCGGCAGTTACGCTCCGCAGGAGCGACAGCGTTATCGGGTTCCTCCCGCCATTTCATTCTTTCGGACTAACGGTGACCATTCTCCTTCCGCTATGTTACGGAATGCGGGCGGTATTTCACGCCAATCCAACCGAATCCGCTCAGATAGCGCGCCTCATAAACGCGTATAAGGCGACACTTCTGGTCGGTACCCCGACGTTCCTTAATGGCGTCATGCGCGCCGCTGAACCGGGCCAGCTCGACTCACTGCGCATTGCGGTTACAGGCGCGGAAAAATGTTCGGAATCAGTGTATGCCCGACTTCAATCGTTGGCTCAAAAGGTTACTGTCCTTGAAGGATACGGAGTTACGGAATGCTCCCCGATTATAGCGGTAAACCGTGAGGCATGCCCCGTACCGTTTACTATTGGGCGGACTCTGCCGTCGTACACCTACTTAATTGTTGACCATGAAACATTTAAGCCACTAACAAAACCTGATGTGGCAGGGCTTCTTCTCGTCAGGGGCCCAAGCGTTTTTCACGGATACCTGCACTACGGCGGGCCGTCGCCGTTTATTGAGGCACAGGGTGCTTCATGGTATAATACGGGCGACCTTGTCAGTATTTCCGCAGACGGCATAATAACGTTTCGCGGACGGCTGAAACGATTTGTGAAAATCGGCGGAGAGATGATTTCTCTGCCTGCTATTGAGTCAGTACTCCTGAAGGCGTTCATGACCGAAGACGACGAGGGGCAGGTATGCGCTGTTGAAGCCGCAGGCGATGAGCACGCCCCGGAAATTGTCCTTTTCTCAGTCAAAAATATTGATCGTGAACAGGCAAATTCAGTTATACGCTCAGCAGGGTTCAGCCCTATTCATAATATCCGGCGAGTCATCCGCATAGAGTCAATTCCTGTTCTTGGCAACGGCAAGGCTGATTACAGAAAACTTAAATCTATGCTTTAGCTCTGGCACTTCGCGCAGAAATACGCCGTCCTCCCGCCGATCTTATCGGTACACAAGCGCGTTCCGCACCGCGGGCAGACAGCGTTTCTATTCCGGTTGTTCACAAGATAATCTGCCGGAAGCGCGGAAAAATCAGCGTTGCACGCGATGGATTCCCCAAGAATCCGCCGAACGGTATCATACAGAAAAGCTACCTTACTGCTGTCCAGAGTATCAGCCCGTGCAGAGGGATGAATCCCTGTCTGGAATAATGCCTCATCAGAATACAGGTTACCGATACCTGCGATACGATGCTGATCCATCAATACGGTTTTTATGGCGCCTGAACTGGACTTCAGTACCGTGGCGAACTCATCAATCGAAACAGCCATGGCGTCCGGACCCAGTTTTTTCACCTGAATAAATTCGGAAGGCGAAGCGCATATTGTTACCCTTCCAAACAACCGCTGGTTTACAAAACCTAACAATGTATTATCATGAAAATGAATAACAAAACGAGTATGAACAGGTAAATGTGCCTGATGTATGGCAGACACAAGATACCCGGTCATACCGAAATGAAACACAAGGCAGGCGCCCTCCTCTGTCTCCGCTAAAAGATATTTGCCATACCTTTCAGCTTCTACAAACTGCCTGTTCATGCAATATTTCCAGATTTTTTCAGTTCCTGTCCCCGCTATAATCCGTTCATCCTGTATACTGATAGCTACGACCACGCGGTTCAGGGCGAATTGTTTAAAATAGGAGCGAAATGTTTCTACTTCAGGCAGTTCCGGCATATATACCTCCAAAACAAGTCTCAGAAGACTGACTGTTTCATCCTGTATAAATGAGAAAAATACGGGCGATATAAATCTCGTGCACGGCCGACGCACAGGCCGCTAAAAAGGTTGGACAGTGAGTGCAGCACATAGCTGATGAATATCCCGGATGATGCGCCCGTACCATTTCTCATTTATACAGGATGAAACAGCGATTCCTCCACATGCGTATCATGCGCAGGTTCGTTCATACATAAAACATGTTTTGGCTTTAATATTAAGATTAACGAATGAGTATACCCGTTTGATTCGCCATCACACGGTATAATCTCCGATACAACACCAACAATCTGAAAACAATTTCCTCCGTTCTCCTCATGAATCATTAAAGAGGCATTGTTATTATCCCAGAGATTAGTGAGAGTAATGGTCTGAAAACAACCGGATACCTTAAGCGTGTTTGTAGCGGGAACCGCTTCAACCGACGTAACGCGATCGGTAAAAATTGTTCCCCTTGAATGCGAGCACGCCAAAAAAATACCCTCTGAATGCACAGCGGCATTTACTGCCCTGCTTATTTCTGCGTATCTCATTAGAATACCCCGATTCCTGAAAAAACCATTCTATCTTCATCGTTATCCGGCAACCCTAAACCTGAAACGACAATCATCAAACACCGGGAAGGAACAATGAGTAACTACAAAATA